>CALYQH010000208.1 GCA_945283395.1 uncultured Ventosimonas sp.
TTTTCTCTTTATACAACTGCCAATGAGTGGGTAATTGAAATTGCGAAGGGGCAATTTCACTTTCTATGTAAATCCATGCTTGATTAGTTAACCAACCATTTTGTGCTAATAAAGCGCAAATTCTCTCTAGTAAATTTTGTCGAAAGGGAGGATCTAAAAAAACTATATCAAAAGGTTGTTTACATAATGGTTGTAGAAACTGTGTAGCATCCTGATTAACTAATTTTGAATTCTCACAGTTAAGCAACTGTAACTGTACTCTTAGCTGGTCAATTACCTTGCTATTCACATCTAATAAAGTAGCGCATGCTGCCCCTCGAGACAAAGCCTCTATTGATAAAGCACCACTTCCAGTGAACAAATCTAAGGTATTAGCTCCTTCTATATAAGGAGCTAACCAATTAAAAAGAGTTTCTCGCACTCTATCAGGGGTAGGCCGCAATCCTTCGGTATCTAAAAAAGTCACCTTTCGGCTCCGCCACTTTCCCCCTATGATACGCAATTGGCCATTTTTAATAGCTTGGTCTTTCATCAATGTTCAGGAACTCCTACGGCGGCTTGCTTCACTTTGGTAGGAGCAGGTATAGCCATTTGTTTTACGGTGGGGCCAACCGTTACCACAATAAAATCATCTATCTTCAGATGTTTATTCATGGCTATTTTTACCTGATCTGGAGTTAACGATTGAATTTGCTTAACAAAATTCACTAAATAGTCGTGCGGCAAATGATAAAAACCTATCACGCCTAATTGACCAACAATACTAGCATTACTTGCATTTGATAAAGGAAAACTGCCTATAATTTCTTTCTTCGCATCTTCTACCTCTTTTTCAGTAGGACCCGTTTTTAAGTAATCCTCTACCAATTGTTTAATTAATGTCAAACAGCCTTCTGTCATCTCAGCTCTAGTTTGCAGGCCTATTTTAAAGAGACCTGCTGCCTGCATAGTAGCAAACTCAGAATAGATACCATAGGTTAACCCTCGCCGTTCCCTCACCTCGGTCATAAGCCGAGAATTTAAGGTACCACCACCTAAAATTTGATTACCTAAATAAAGTGCTGCAAAATCAGGATTATTCCTTGTTACACCTAGCTGCCCCATTGCAATATGAGTTTGTTCTGAACTAAAGTCTATATGATAAACTCCCGCTTTAGGCTGCTCAGGTGGCATAGTAGTATCTAACTTATCTCCTTGTGGTAAAGCTTTAGAGATTTGCTCAGCCATATTCATAGCCTCTTGCTTAGATAAATCACCTACTAAAGCTATAACAACATTTTTAGCACTATACGCTTGCTGATAAAAAGCTTTTAAATCTGCGATTGTTATGGCCTTAATACTTGTTCTATCACCTTCTTTTGGATGGGCATAGGGGTGATTACCATATAATCTAGAATAAAATTCATTATTTAATAAAGAACTAGCTGTTTTCTTTTGAATCTCAAATCCAGTTAATAACTGATTTTTGATACGAGTAAAAGAACTAGCGGGAAAAGTCGGTTCAGCTAATATTTGAGTAAACATAGCTAATGCGGTCTGACGCTTTGTTTTATCTGTTAGGCTTCTTAACGTTATAATAGCCATATCTCGATAAGAACCATTGCCATAAATGGCACCAACATTTTCAAATGTTTTAGCAATAGCTACTACATCTTTACCCTTCACCCCCTCGTTAAGCATGGCATTAGTAAATAGGGCAATACCTGGTTTATCACCATCTCTACTACTACCGGCGGCAAAAGTCAGCTGGATATCAAACATTGGTAACTCTGGGGCTGCCACAAATAATACTTTACTGCCTTTAGTTGTTTGCCATTCTTGAATGGTCAAGTTACGGGTAGCCGGGGCAGTAGTTGAAAGTTCTGCTAAAGATTGTAATTTAGGTTGGATTGTAACTGTATCTGCCCAACTTTGTGTCATACCAAACAATCCTAACTGGGTTGCTAGAAAGATCTTTTTCCAATTAGTCATGTTTATTCTCCTCTGGTAATACATGAGCAATAGTTAACCTATCACGCGTGAAATATGTCTGAGCAGCGGCTTGGATATCTTTAGGAGTAACTGCCTGTAATTCTGCTAATTCTTTATCGGCCAGTTGCCAAGGCAAATCAACAGCCTCTAACATCCCTATAGTCATAGCCTGACTAGATATAGAATCTCGCGCATAAACTAAAGAAGCTATCAACTGCGCTCTAATTCTTTCCAACTCTTCTTTGGACGGAGGGGTTGATTTTAATTGATCAATTAATTGCCAAATACCTTTTTCGACATCAGCTATAGTTTTACCTTTTTGAACATTAGGTAATGCATTAAAAATAAATAAACTATCCCCTCTAGCAACAGCATAATAACCAACGCCAGCACTTGTTACTAACTCTTGCTTAAGTTCTAACTCGGTAGCTAGACGAGCACTATCGCCACCATCTAATAATGCCGCAATTAACTCCAAAGCATAAATTTCCCGAGTTTGTTGAGCCGTTGCTAAACTAGGTACATTAAAGCCCATTAGCAAACTAGGTAACTGCGTTTTGACATGAATAGTTAATTCCCGCTCTCCAGGTTTATCTAACTCCAATGGTTTTTTAGTAATGATATTAGACTTTCTAGGTATTGCTGCAAACCATTGGTTAACCTGTTTTTTTACCTCAGCTAAAGTGACATCACCTACTATCACTAGTATCGCATTATTAGGTGCATACCAACGTTTATACCAAGCCCGTAAATCGTTTATAGCCATTCTATCTAAATCGAATTTCCATCCAATTGGCGGGTTGTGATAGCCACTTGCTGGATAAACTAAGCTTTTAAAACGTTCATACGCTAAACCATTAGGATTATCATCCGTCCTTAATCTTCTTTCTTCTTTAATAACTTCTAACTCTTTGATAAATTCATCACTAGGTAATTTCAGGCTAGCCATACGGTCGGCTTCTAACTCAAGCACAACAGGTAATCTATTTTTAGCAAAAACTTGATAATAAACTGTCATATCCTCAGTAGTAAAAGCATTTTCTTCTACCCCTAAATCACGTAAAATTTGGGACGCTTCCCCTGCTCCCACTTTACTACTGCCTTTAAACATCATATGTTCTAATGCATGAGAAAGTCCTGTACTTCCCGGCGCCTCAAAACTGGAACCCACTTTATACCAGAGCTGTGACACCGCTATTGGGGCTCTATGATCTTCTCTTACTATTACTTTAAGCCCATTTGCTAAAGTAAATTCATGAGTCACCAGTGCATTGTTGGCAAATATTGGAAACGTAAAGCTAACTACTCCCAATAGCATGACAAAATTACGAAAAATCATTATATTTACCTGCGAAATTAGAAAAATATTATTATTACATACCGCCGACCTAAAGCTATATGTTAGGATAATGTATGTATTATTTATAATGCAATAAACTAAGTTATTTTGCTAAATGTTTCATTCCACAATTTATATAATGGTACACAGAGAAAATAGTCCTTTATGTCTGATTTAAAAGATACTCAAACACCGCCCCAAGAAAAAGAGAAAAAGGGAATCTTTGGTTGGTTGCGTCGCAAACCTAAAAAAGAAGATAAAGTTACAGAACAGGGCCAGCCTGCCACCACTAATAACCTAGCTGAACAAACGCTGGAAGAGTCTACTCCAACTGAATTATCTATCGGCAAAGCAGAACAACTTGCAGCTAATGAAGACTTAGCAACCCAGCCAGACTCTACCACTGATCTGCTTTCAACCAAAACTACCAAAGACCTTAACGCTAAACCAGAACCAGAACCAGAACCAGAACCAGAACCAGAACCAGAACCAGAACCAGA
>CALYQH010000209.1 GCA_945283395.1 uncultured Ventosimonas sp.
CATCAACTAGCGCTTGCCTATCAAGCGGGTTTATACTATTAATTATTTTAGTTGCCGCTATCACTCTATCTGTTGTTGTATTCAAAGGGATCCGCACAGTTCCCACCTCACGCTACGAAACATTTATTATTGTTACTGGTAAATAACTGCATTATTTACTTAATCCGGTCTTAGCTAAACGAAGTAGGGAAGTCATAACTCCCATCTTATTAGCTTTATTTTTTTGTTTAGCTTGAATAGTATTGGTTTCTATCCCTTGTAGTGCTCGCATAAACGCGTCATGGGCATTGTACATAGTCATATTAGCATTATAAAAACCACTTGCTAATAAATCTCGAACCGCTTCATCCCCTACTCCACTGCCAACTACTACGCCAGAACTGGCCAATTGTGTTGCTTTATCCTTGGCGGCCTTTTTGGTCTGCTCACGTATTTGATTGGCCTGAACTTTAGCTGCGCCTAACTTAGCTACAGCATCTGCTTGCGCTTGTCTTTTTTGAAATTTAGCCCATGCTTTCTCCGTCTTAAGTTTCTGATAAGACGACATAGCATTGATACTCGCATTGGCCATAGATATAAATTGCGGAGCACTTGCTAATAAAGAACCTATCATATAACCTCCTCTATATTCATTTGACTAGCCATCCTAGTTAATCCCATTAAATGAATTACATCCTGCCTAATAAGCCTTTCTAGAAAATAAAATTGCTTAGCTATACTCTGCATAGCACTAATAGCTAGCACTGTTTTAATCCTTATTAATCTACTCATCCTTTACAACCTCTTTTCAAACATTTTGCCAGTAACTTCATACCCTAACCATTGATAAAAGCAGCTATTTTTTTCCACATTAATGTTGGTTGAGATACTCAATTGAATAGCAACCGCGCCTTTTTGTAAGGCCCACTGTTCAAATGCTTTAAAAAGCTTGATAGCAACTCTACCATTACGCTTATGGGGAACAACATACACCGAATAATCAAAAGCAAATAAATCATCAGAAAACCACTCATATGTTAAACCCCCTAATAAAAATCCCATGATAATGCCGGCTTCTTCCGCTACTAACGCTATATCTGTATCACTTGTCACTAGCGTAGTGACAGCAGCAGTTGCTTTTTCATCACTAAAACTTTTATTGGCATAAGCTGAACTATCCCTTAACTCTTTACCTAACCTCACAATACTTGCAACATCAGTAACAGAAGCTGTTCTTACCTCAATCATTGACCGTTACCTTTTTAATGACTGCTAACAAATAAAAAGGCAATGGCTGATCCTGTTCAACTACTAATGTGTTATTCCAACCAGATAATTCTATTTTATGATCTCCCGTAAATACGGCAGCAGGTTTATCCAACACCTTAGCCCCAAAACTACGAAAAGGTACCACATCCCCATTAACCCTACAGCCGGTAGTAGTCATAAATCGCAATACAGCTTCTCCTATTCGCGTATTAGAACCTTGCATAGTCGTATTAGTCCCTTCCATTTCAGAAGGTAACGTTTCTACTTTGGTTACATAGTGTAAGCCAACACAAACCTTATTAGCCCCTCGTGCTATGGAGATAGCGCCAGCTACTACCTGACTAGCTTGCATAACCACGCCATCAGCTACTACATCTACCATCTTCCCTTCCAAATGATCTAAGCCGGTAAAGTGCTGTTTTTTTAAGGCACTATTAAAAATCTTACAACTATGACTATAAATATCACTATTGAATCTTTCTAAGTAACGAACATTTTTTCCTGCCACTTGCCTTTTCACTACTACCCAGACCTCATCAGCTATACCATTAGGAATAGTGGCTATCGACTCATACTCACCATCGGTAAATTGCCTTGCCCAAGCCAATACCTCTTGCGAAGCATCCACCGTTAAAGTAGCCATTTGCCCATCATTACGCACTAACCATAAGATAGATTTTGGTTCTTGTTGGTAAGCCATGTCGACTATCCCGCCCTCTGTAATATGTTCGGATAACACGGTAGCATCAGTAGCTAGCATAGCATCACTAGCGGCATCATAGGCCGTACAGCGCAACTTGCGGCCTGACCGTTGAATAAAAAACAACTGATTGCCTATGCGGATTGGTTTTACATTACTACAGCCATAAGCTGAATGATTTTTAATTTGCAGATTAGTAGAAGTGATGGCACTTTTTGCTGCTGAACCCGTCATAGAAAATTCGCCGCCATAAGTAAGTACAACGGGATTATCTAGCTGTGTTAGATGAACAATAGGATTAATTTGATCAGAAGAAATAGTAAAACTAGCCGCGTCATCATCATCACTAGATAACTCAAAGTTTAAATACTCAGCCAACTTACTCATCCAAATAGTTTGTGGCTTTTCAAAACTACCGCCACAAAATAATCTTTGATTATACAATGTTACCGCTGCTGGATAGCCATAAACGCTATTCCAAATGATAGCTTCTAAACTCCAAGCATTGGCATTAACACCAACAGTAGCTGTTAGTACTGTTTTTATTTCAGCCCTAACGGTTCTAGCATTTGTTAATTTGGTAATTAGGCATAAACCTTTATTTAATCGTACATATTTACCTACATCTTCTGGGCGCCAGCTTTCTTTTTCCAAAGTAAGATTAATCTCTTGGCCTACTGGTGTCATGGCTGATGGCGTGCACTTAGTCTGAGGACTTCCCTCCACTAACCAATCTTGTTCTTTCAATATAGCCGTCTTAAAAGCAGCAGTAATCTTAATAGTTGCTTGTGTTCTCGAAAGAACCGCGATAATTTCAGCAATACCTGCACCACATATAATATTACGCCCCACATCAGCAGCTAAAAACCAGTCTCCAGACAAAGTCGCAGAAGCTGTTTTATCTTTACTAGTAACTTCGGTTTGCGTTAGGGTTAATACTAACTTAGGTTTATCACCTACTTCATCAAAAGGTTCAACTACGAAAGGAGCTTCAGCTAATGTCCAATCTGTATCGCTAATACGTCTTAATCTATGGATAGGTAATGACTGATGGGCTAAAAACATCGTATCAGCCCCTTGCACATAATTAATATGTGCCAGCATATTTTCTGTATAAGGGGAAACTAGTTCAGCAGTTTGCTCGGCTCCTTTAAAGACTCTAATATACTTGTCGCCAAACTCTACCATATAAGCTTGTTGCCTATTAAACACATAAGGAATAAGTCGTACTTTTTTATCGGCATACTTACAAGCCTGAATAAACTCAGTTCCCCAAGTACGCATGACCCCACCTTGTATGGCAACTAAAGCATTCTCTAAGCACTTAGCGCCATTTTGATAACGGCTAATATCTACTCGCCCCATTAATCTAGGCGATAACTCACCAGCTGTGAAATTAGTTTGGATTAACCCTACCTTAGCCATTTAAGCGACTCTCCAACAAAGGTGAATGAACCAACACATCAGCAGGGTACTCTAAGCCATTTAATGACTTAGCTGTTCGCAAAGCCATTTGATACTCTTGCAACCTATACTGCGCTAGACTGCTAGATTGGGTAATTGCATAAGCTAAATTATTAGCCATGGCTAACTCCAATAAATTAACCAACATGGCGTCGTAGGTAGAGATATCTGTATTCTGAAACACATAACGCAACTTGATAGAAGAAACATTCGCCAATAACGAACGTCCTTCTATTAAATAGTCTATGGTTTTACCCTTTTCCCCTACAGATAATACTCTTAAATAATCAGCTGGTAGTGTAAAACTATGTTTATAACCAAACACAGGGTTAACTGTGTCAGGCGCTAATAACACTCTTTTAATCGCACAATTCCAAGAGTGCTC
>CALYQH010000210.1 GCA_945283395.1 uncultured Ventosimonas sp.
TTGCTAATCAGCAAAACTATCATGCGGTTGCTGAGTTAAACAACATTAAACCTTCGGTAGCCTTCAAAGTTAAACATGCCCAAGAAATAAAAAAATTTAATCTTACTAATTATCAACCTAGCCAAAAATTTTGTGATGATCTATATGCTAACTTGGTAGATCTTAATAATCAGCTTACTGAAATTATCCATAAATACTCGCCAGACCCCGACTAATTCATATTAATGATATGGTTAGATGATTGCTGTATAAACTAATCTTAAACTTTAAATAACTCTTATTACTCATTAGTAGATAACCAAAGCCGAACAAGGAACTATCTCTATTATGTTATTTCTAAAAAATACTATTACAACTGTAAGGAGTTTCAAATGCAACAGGTTGCTTTAGGTAAAACACCTTTGAGAATTGTTCCTTTAGTCTTTGGTGGCAATGTCTTTGGTTGGTCGGTTGATGAACAACAATCTTTTAAGCTATTAGATGCATTTGTTGATGCAGGTCTTAACATGATAGATACTGCTGATTGTTATTCAATTTGGGCAGATGGCCACCAAGGAGGAGAATCAGAAACTATTTTAGGCAAATGGTTCAAACAATCAGGGAAAAGAAACAAAGTCATTTTAGCCACTAAAGTAGGTATGAAAATGGCTGACGGTAGTCAAGGGCTATCAGCAGCACATATTACTAAATCGGTAGAAAACTCATTAAAGCGCTTGCAAACCGATGTTATAGACCTCTATCAAGCCCATATAGATGACCCAAATACAAGCTTTGAAGAAACCTTTAGCGCTTTTGATAAACTCATTAAGGCAGGCAAAGTGCGCTTCATTGGTGCCTCTAATTACTCAGCAGATCGTTTAGAAGCGGCTATTACTGCTATTCAGAAACTAAATTTAGCCGTTTTTCAAACACTACAGCCAGAGTATAATCTGTATGATAGGCAAGGGTATGAAACAAAATTACAAGCTACTGTTAAAAAATTAGGGCTAGGGGTAATTACTTATTACTCTCTTGCTAGTGGTTTTCTTTCAGGCAAATATAAAACAACAGCTGACTTACAAAAAAGCGCTGCTCGTAGCCCTAAAGTTAAAGAATATTTAAATGACCGAGGTTTAAAAATTTTAGCTACTCTCAACCAAGTAGCAAGTGACTATAACGCAACACCTGCCCAAGTTGCCTTAGCATGGCTTAGAGCCAATCCTACAGTAACAGCTCCCATTGTTAGTAGCACTACTGTTGAGCAACTAACACAATTAATTAAAGGACTCACATTAACCCTAACTCAAGATACTTTAGCTGCCTTGAACCAAGCGAGTAGCTATTAATTTAGCCAACTAGTTAGCTCAAGTTAATGGCTTGAGCTAATTTATTAGCAAGCTTGCTTTACTTTCTCTCCAGACTTAACCACAATAACTACTTAACCAGATACTACCGTTAAGGTTCTACTATGGACAATGTAATAGTTTCACAAGATAGCTTTGATAATACTCTTGACCCTAGTGATATCATCGCCTCTAATATTAGTTTTCTCAATGTGTTAAGCGAGGAAGGTTTTGAGGGTAAATTTTGCCATGAAGCAGAGATCAGCTATTACTTAGACTATTATACTGACCAACTAAAAAAAGGGGGGTTCTCACTCTTTGTTTATAACAGTGGCTGGAATGATGAACTCATTGCCCTTATTCAAGAAGGTCTGGCCAATATTCAAGCACCACAACAGTTAGCTTTTTTCAATAAACAAGTTGAATTTATAAATAATTACGATGCAGTTAAACTAGCACGTTTTTTAGAAGGAGATTATTACGGCAAAAATCCAACAAGAGAAGCCTTTGGCAATAACGACTTTAACAAACTGCCAGAAGACCTTACCCTACTCAATGCCAATTGGTTAAGAAGCCTTACCAATTTACAAGTACTAACTATAGAGCAAATGTTTGAAGCTATCGAGCAACTATTAGGTAGGACTATTAGCAGAGAGTAACTAGCCAGACAACCACCTACTACCTCTCATTAATAAAGCATACCCTATGATCTTAGTCATTGGTTAGCAACAGAAGATGGGTATCTCACCATTACTGTACTAGGTAACTATTGTTAATTACACTTCTAATAAAGGTCATTTAACTACCAATTACTTCTATTTCATTAGTTAACTTTTATTATCATAATCAGACCACCACAGTTTACAGACTGAGCTATTTAATGCTTCGGCTACCAACTTCTTAAGTCTTTTATAATCCACTATGCCTCTTTTATTTTTGGCTTTATCAGCTAATTCTTTAACAGATATACCTTTTTTTTAAAGCCTTAATAATTTCATTGGCTGTCCACTCTTTATTCATTTTGTTATCCCATTAAGAATAATCTTATCCTTAACCAAAATATTCTATTTTGGGATATTTTGAAAGATGGGTGACATTCAATTTTAGGATCTTCAGGAATAAAAAACCAAATGAGTTCAATCTATTCAAAAGAGTATCAACAAATTATTCACGCATTAAAAACTATCCGCATTAAACAAGGTATCACGCAACAAACACTAGCTAAATCACTAGGTCGGCCACAATCATTTATTGCAAAATAGAAAATGGCGAAAGGCGCCTTGATGTTGTTGAATTTATTCGGATAGCACAGCTATTAGCTATCAACCCTAATCACATCCTGAGCAAAATAATTATAAAGGACAAACCCTTACTCTAAGCTAGCTACTGCCATGACTAAAAATAATAGCAATAATAAGGGTATTTTGGCTAAACAATAGTTTATTAGTACCCTGCCAACTTATCATGACTTATTAATATTGGGCTTTAAAAGCTTAGCAGCTTTACCATGAATAGCATTTTTAGTTGGGCAACATTAAATGCCTTCTCTTAAAAAATTACCACGACCAAACAATGTAACATAGTTAAACTACTTTTAGTGCAACAGCAAACATTATCGCATCAGCTAAATTTAGCGGCGTAAGCTATAATAGATTTTTTGCCAAAGGGTATCGGCAGGGTGTGGTCTTAAAGGTGCTAGCATAGCTGCTACCGTATCTTTACCTAACTGTTGATAGGTATAACGGCTTGCTACTAGCTGTTGGCCTGCATTGGCAATACATTCTGCTCTTGGTGGATCTTTTCTTAATATATTAAGTTTCGTTTGTAAACTAGCTACATCCTTATACAACACTATATTTTCCATATCCACCAGACCTAAACCTTGATTTTCTTCGGCTCCTTGATCATAAGCAAATAACACACAACCACAAGCCATTGCTTCAAAATTCTTAATCATATACTCGCCAAATTCCACATCGGCACTCACAAAGAATTTGATTCTATTAAGCGTATTTACATACTCCTCACCTGATTTAGTTTTTGTAATTGCAAGGTTTTCAACTTTAGCCACCGCTTCCAACATTTCTTTACGTCGACCATAGGCTTCATTTCTAATACTACCCACAAAGCCTAGTTCAATATCCCGCGGCTGATGCTTATTAAATAGCAACTTTTCATCATAGCCTTTAGCGACAAATACTGCATCATAACCTTCCTGTTGAAGCTTTTTAGCCAATACATAGCTGGATACTAACACTCTCGCCCAAGGTAATTGCCTATAATGATTACTGAACTTACCCTGATATTTTGTCGGTGTATAATTTTGCCACGCATCATGCTCTAAAATAACCAGATTGGGGACAGTGCGAATAAAGCCTACCTGCTTAATTTCTTTTTTAAATCGCAAGAAAAATAAAATACGATCATACTTAGTAACATCCACATGCTCAGCAAAATAACGCTTCA
>CALYQH010000211.1 GCA_945283395.1 uncultured Ventosimonas sp.
CAACCAAAACTGACTGATGATTGGCAACAAAATACCCCTAACGGAAACAGAGAAGAACAACAAGTTTTGATTCCTATTCAAACTGGTGAAATAACTATTCCCGAAATGAAAATAGCTTGGTGGAATATTGATAAAGACCAATTAGAATTCGCAACCCTACCAGCCCATAAAATACTTGTAACAGCTAATCCTGCATTCAATACAACACCTTTACCCAATAATCCAACTGATCAAGCAGCAAATATAGCACCCAATAATACTTCAGCCAAAGTTATTCAGCATATGGTTAGCCCAAGGCTATGGCTATGGCAATTAGCTACCTTGCTATTGGCTATCACCACTTTACTAGGCTTTGGATTATGGCTATATGCCCGTCGACAACCTGCTATTATTAAAGAGCAATCTCCCGTTATTAATCCTAAAACGCTGTTAGATGATATTAAAAAAGCTTGTCAAGATAAAGACCCGCAAGCCACACGGATAGCTTTAGACAATTGGGTTAAACAACAACCTGAAAATTTAACTGAAATGGTTGCTCGCTATAACCCTCTCGCAGAAGCAGTAGAAGAGCTCAATAAAGCACTTTATAGTGAAACTGAAACAATCCAAGCTTGGCAAGGTGAACAATTATGGCAAGCTATCCAAAGTTTACCCAAACAAGAATTAACTGTTACCACCACAAATAGCTTACTACCCCCTTTATATCCAAAATAAAGATAAATTTCTTAACTAGCATCAATATCCCAGCTTTGCTGGGAAGTTTGTTGAACAACTTTATGTTAGAATAATGTGGTTATCTTAATTTTATAAAGGACATTAAACATGGCTAATAGTGTTCCTAGTAATAAAACTGAGTTATTGCTGGCAATTGAAGATGGCTTTAAGAAAGTGTACCAATTGTTAGTTATTATTACCCCAGAAATAGCTTATGAACAGACAGTGGAGGGCCATAGCAAAGGAACTAAGATGAGTGCACACAATCTACTCGCTTATTTAGTAGGTTGGAATGAGTTAGTATTAAAATGGATAAAGCTTGATGAAAACAAACAGCCTATCGACTTTCCTGAAACAGGCTTTGAATGGAACGAGCTTGGCTTACTTGCCCAAAAATTCTATATAGATTATCAACCTATGCCTTATTCAGAACTATTAACTCATTTTTTACAAGTTAAAGAAAAATTAATAAAGCATGTAATAGCTACACCTAATCAGCAACTATATGGTATACCTTGGTATAATAAATGGACAGAGGGACGTATGATACAGCTCAATACTTCGTCAGCTTATAAAAATGCTTATAATAGACTCAGCGTTTGGTTAGCATCTAAAAATAATAGTCTTTAATTGATGAAGCCTATTTCACGACTAGCCGCCAATCAATCAAAGTCGACGGGTTGGCCTTTATTGAATCTTAGTAAGAAGTTAACTTCTTTGTTTACTACTGAAAAACCTATGCTAATAGCCGATCAACAAGATAGTTATGGAAATATTCGTATTTTTGAAATGGGCGATTATCGTTTTCTTGAATTTGGTCACCAAATAGAGCAAAGCTGCGTATTTATGCCCGATCCTAGTTGGTTGGAATATGATTATACAAGAGCCATGTTAATGGGGGCTATGTGTCATCCCAATCCATCCTCTGCGCTATTTTTAGGGTTAGGCGCAGGGACGCTAACAACAGCTTGCTTAAAATTTTTACCTTTGCAACATGCCAATGCAATAGAACTTCGTGCAGAGGTCATTTCGTTAGCTAAGCAATACCTAGCCTTACCTACTAATGCAAAATTAACTATTCAAGTTGGCGATGCATTAGAACTACTAGCAGAGCAACAAAGTGTAGATTTAATTTTTCTAGATCTCTATACTGATCATGGCCCTTCCGAAGGGCATTCTGCTTGGAACTTTTTAGGAGAATGTAGGAAAAAACTTAAGCCAAATGGCTGGTTAATTATCAATCAATGGGCACTTCCCAATGGCATACCTAAAGACCAACCGCTACTTAATGCTCGGTTTCATAAACATTATTGGCAATGTTTAGTAGAATCGGGCAATATAGTGTTAATAGTTCCACAAAATAAAACCCAAAAAGTAGATTTTCAACAATTACAACAATGCATCAATAAACTCGAACCCCAATTAGGATACTCGCTACAACCATTATTAGATAACTTGACATTTGCCAATCAATAATCATTTTATGATCGAAATATACATGATTATCTACCTTAAAAGGTAAATAATGGAGTAACTGACTTTATTCTTCCCATTACTTGAGTTAACTAAATCATATGGATATTTTACGCATAGTTATAGTTTCTATTCTCACCTCTATTAGTCTGCTAGGTTGTGATTATAAAGACACTGATAAAGCTAAACCAACCACTTATCCAGCAAATAGTGAGCAAATAACAACTTTAACCCCACAATTAACATTAGGTGATACTAAACAATATTGGATACAGAGTTATAGTAGCGTCTTCCAAAATGAAATAGATTGGTCAAATAAAAATCAACGGCTAGGCATAAAAGCCTTAGTTAGATATCAAATTAAAGAAGTTAATCACCATCAAATTAAAATAGATGTAACGACTAATCATATAGAGCTCTTAATAAAGGATAATGCGGCTTACTTACATCCGTTATTACAAACAACATTAACCGATGGTCTGCAATACCTAATTAATTTAACAGGTAAATCACCATTACAAATTAGCCAGAAAAATCAGCAATTAACTAAGCAAATAGCAGCTTCCCATAATTTACAAACGGAATATCAATATTTAGAGTCACTGCTTGTTTCGCCTTTTCTACCAAGGCCTCTGCCCTTACAAAAAGATCAGCAAATAATTATTCCTCATTTTATGCAAATGACCAACTTAACGGCTACCATAAATGAGATAACACCAGCTAGCATTCATATCACATTAGAAGCTACTGAAAAGGACTCACATCTTTATGGCAAAGCAGTCCTACAAAAAGATACAAGTTGGTTAGAAAGATTAGCTTTGGTCAAAGAAGCACCTATGCAAAGCCAACCCAGCTATAAAATGCGTACGGTATTAATGATAGGTCCTAGTTCTTGGTCTAACAAAGAGGCTAGACAATTAACTAGTGAGATGCAAATTAAAGATACCGATTCTTATCTACGACCTTTCACCATATTCAATTTTGATGTAGAACATTGGCAACAAGCGCAACTTCAAGAAAAGAATAACCAATTTAAGCAAGGAAGTCTTTATACATTAACAAATTCGGATGGTTCTAGCCAATTAATGTTAGTAACTAATAGTTATACTGATGCTGTAAATCAATTACTGGGAGATTATCAAGCTACTAATTTAGTATTATTTGATAAAAATAATAACCTATTACCTCATATTACTTTATTCCCAACCACCAATATAGCCTATAAGATAAAAACACCAAATGGCACAGAAACTAACCTAGTTTCTTATAAATTAGCGTTAGCTAAACTAACAAAAAATAGAGCAAAACTAGAAGACATAGCAAAAATTACTGCTAATATAAGTTTTACGCCTTATCACTTAGAGAAAATCACTTTACCGCTAACCAATAAAACTCAAACGGTTACCAATAATGATAACAATTTTTCGGCTGACATTAGCCCAACTAATAAGTTAAAAAGTTATATTTTACATTGGCAGGCTAATGATAATGTCATTTTTAATCCTCAACTTATGCAGGGCATAAATAGTGCTTTGGTGCAATACATTCAACCTGACACAGTAAGCTGGTTGACACCTGCTGAAACACGCATAT
>CALYQH010000212.1 GCA_945283395.1 uncultured Ventosimonas sp.
GTTGCACAACTTGTTAATATCAAGCTACTAACATATAACAATAGTAAGCGCATTTTTTCTCCATAAGTCACGATAGCTACCAACAAGCAAGCCATGTATTACCATTTCTATAATACAACAGAGGAAACTAGTTATGTTAAGAATAAATTTCATGATCTAGTTACTTACCACACAAAAGCTACTATATTGGCTGACCAAGTTAATGGATAATACCCCTCTTTACTTACTAAATAAAGATCATAGTTCCAGCTGGCTGAAAACAACTATATACAAATTACCACATATAGTTGCCAGAAAGCTCGTTTTCGCTGTAATGTTTTAGATAATATTGCAACTGTCCAAAGTGCTTTAAATAGGTCAAAATCGCCATGAAACAGGCATCAACATAATTTCATGTAACCTAACCTGAATAAGGTGCTATCAGGATAAGTCCTGTCATTGCTATTAAGAATGTGATGATTTTCCAAGGTTGAAATAGCCATTGCCAATAACCCCTAGAAGCAATATCAAGCTTCTTAAAATTATTAAGAATTAATGCTACCGCTATTAAACAGGCTATACCCCAACAAATCATATAACCAATAAAGAAGTTGTTCATAGATCAATACAATAGTTAAATTAAGAAAATAAGATAGACTAATAATCTACCATGTCAGCCTTTATACCTGATTTACATTAAATACAGTATAATAGAATTTTATTAACTTTCATTTAAGTAATATGTAAGGCGCTTAGATGCAATCTCCCAAGATCGTGTTAAACAATCTTTATAAAATTTTCGGCACAAAACCAATTGAGGCTATAGCTTTACTAAAACAAGGCTGGTCAAAAGAAAAAATTTTAGAAGAAAAAGAATTACTGGTGGGCATCAGTAATGTCTCGTTGGAAATTCGCGAGGGTGAAATTTTTGTCATTATGGGATTATCAGGTTCTGGTAAATCTACCCTAGCGCGCTTAATTAACCGTCTGTATGAACCTACTGCAGGTGAAATACTTATTGATAATCGTGATATTTTTAAATTAACTACTAAAGAAATTATTACTTTACGCCGCCAAGATATGAGCATGGTATTTCAGTCTTTTGCTCTATTACCTAATAGAACAGCTTTAGGTAATGTTGCTTTTGGTTTAGAAGTAGCCAAAATAGCTAAGAAAGAGCGAGAATATCGTGCTATGCAAGTGTTAGAGCAAACGGGGTTAGCCACTTTTGCCAAAAAATACCCCCATGAGCTGTCGGGAGGGATGCAACAACGCGTAGGCTTAGCTAGAGCGTTAGCATTAAATCCATCCATTATTATTATGGATGAAGCTTTTTCTGCCTTAGACCCTCTTAAAAGACGTGAAATGCAAGATATGTTATTACAATTACAAAAAGAGCACAGGCGTACTATTATTTTCGTTTCTCATGATATAGAGGAAGCTTTACGGATCGGCTCTAGAATAGCTATTATGCAGGCTGGACAATTAGTTCAAGTAGGTACTCCACAACAACTTATTACTAATCCAGCTAATGAGTATGTCCGTAGCTTTTTTGATACCATTGATACTACACGTTTTATTAGAGCTATTGATATTGCTGTACCTTTAAACGCAACTCAACCGCTACCAAGCGAATCAATTAAGGCTAATACGTTACTGTCGGATGTCATAGAAAACTTAGTGATAAATAAAAAAATTTTGCTAGTTATAGATGAACAGGGTCATCCTAAAGGTTATATATCAGATGCAGAAGTTCTAGGAGCTTTATATGGAGCTAAACAATGACCATTAAGTTTGACCTAGGAGACTGGATCGAGCAGGGTGTCCTATTTTTACAAGATAATTATGGTAGCTTTTTTACGGCAGTAGGAAATAGCTTAGAATATATAGGTAAAAGCATTGAAGCTTGCTTATTATTCATTCCTCCTTGGATTATTATTGCGGCCATTGTGGGGCTTGCTTTTTGGCGAGTTAGTTACCGTTTTGCAATTTTTACTGCACTAGCACTATTGCTTATTCTCTATGGATTTGCCAATGGCTTTTGGGAGCTTACTTTGCTAGCTATTTGGTTGTATTTATTAACTTTTTGGCGCAATAAAATCACTTATGTGTTGTCAGCTATCTCCTTTGGTTATTTAGCTTATCTACTTTATGAATTGGGCAAACCAGTGGGTTACTGGAACCCTACTATGATCACGCTAGGGTTAGTATTAAGCTCTACCCTTATTAGTTTAATGATAGGCATTCCACTAGGTATTTGCATGGCTAAAAATCGCTATGTAGAGTATATAGTACGTCCTATACTTGATCTTATGCAAACTATGCCAGCTTTTGTTTATCTAATCCCTGTTACTATGCTTTTTAGTATAGGTTATAGTGTGGGTATTATTGCTACCATTATTTTTGCAATGCCCCCGGCCGTGCGTCTAACTCAGCTAGGGATAAAACAAGTAAATAGAGAATTACTTGAAGCTGGCCGTTCATTTGGATGTACCTTCTGGCAATTACTTTTCAAAGTGCAATTGCCTAATGCCATGCCATCTATTATGACAGGCGTTAATCAATGTTTAATGATGTCACTTTCTATGGTCATTATTGCTTCTATGGTTGGGGTAGAAGGCTTAGGACAATTAGTTAATGGCAGTTTAAATACTCTTAATATCAGCTTAGGCTTCAAAAGCGGCCTCGCAGTTGTTTTACTAGCTGTCGTCTTAGACCGCATTACAGAAAGTTTTGGTCACTCCCAATTAGAAAAACGTAAAAGCCGTATCGAATGGCTTAAAGAACGTTTACATAACTTACAAGATAACTAATCAATACTCATAAAAGCTTTTTAATATAGAGGTTAATGTGAGGTGATAGTTATTTATACTACTTCATTTGGTTGATTGGCAAGCAAATCATAGGGTTATTTAATTGGATCTAATTTGAACTGAATGCAGCTAAGAGGCCACAGCTAACAACCAGCTATTTAACTTAACCAGTAAATTGCAAGTAACTCACAGGCAATTAATAGATAAAACATTTCTAATTAAAGTTCTAATACTATGTTTAAGAACTTTAACAGAATAGATTTCCTCCCTAAATAAGCTAGAAGTTCCATAAGTCACTATTAACATCTTTATAAATAGTCTTAAATGAGAATAATCTTGCCAGTTAAGAAGCCTCCGTTATTAAACCTATCAACTAATAACTCATTTGATCCATAAATTATCCCCTTAAATTAATTACATTTTTAGCTTGTTTATCAAGCTGTATCTGTTAGGCTATAGAAGTTATATATTATTTTAAAAAAGGATTAAGAATGCTTTATTATTACCATGAACTGGTTAGTTGGCTAAAAGAATACCCTATAGCTTTTACTATTATTTGTCTTAGCATACTGGTTATAGTTGCCTGGATTGCTAATTTTATGGTGAAACGTATCCTAGTACGAGGCATCACTAAATTACTCAAAGTTACCCTATTACGTAAAGATGATTTACTTAGCAAAGATAATGTAGTTACAAGAATTTCAAATGTTGTGCCAGCTTTAGTAATTTCCCTAGGAATCAAAGCGGTGCCAGATTTACCTAAAGCTTTTATTCAAGTTGTAGATAACATTTGTTCTGCTTTTGTTATTTTAACCTTAGTATTGGCTTTAAGTAACATTTTGAATATTATCAATGCACTTTGGCAAAAACGCCCTGATGCTGCGGATAAACCTATTAAAGGTTATATTCAAATAATTAAGATTATTATTTTTTCTATTGCCACTATCCTTATCATTGCTACGCTCATAGATAAATCACCTATCATC
>CALYQH010000213.1 GCA_945283395.1 uncultured Ventosimonas sp.
ACCATCAAAGCATTTATAAACCTATGCAGTATATTCAGCAACGAATTATGCAATATAAAGAAGAAAAACAAAAATATTTAAAAGCACCTCGTTTTGCCCCTGCAGGACAAAGTACTCAGATGATAGTGGGCGCATCTAACGAATCAGATAGAGATATATTAAAATTATCTTCTTTTTTATATCAAAGACCACGTATGAAACGAGTTTATTATTCAGGATTTATTCCTGTCAATGGTTATGATACGCGGTTACCTAGTGTTAAAGCAGCTCCTTTAATACGTGAAAATAGACTTTATCAAGCCGACTGGTTAATGCGTTTTTATCATTTTACAGCCGATGAAATTGTGGATAGCAATAATGCTAATTTAGATTTAGAGATGGATCCTAAATTAGCTTGGGCATTACGACATCCAGAATATTTTCCAATAGATATCAATAAGGCTCATTATAAACAACTTTTAAGAGTGCCCGGTTTAGGTATAAAATCGGCTAAGTTAATAGTTATCAGTAGAAAACACCATAGATTAGATTTTGAGCAATTACGTAAAATAGGGGTGGTTGTTAAAAAAGCACAGTATTTTATTTATTGTCCTCATTCTCCTATTTCCCCTCATTACACCGTTAATAGTGAAACTATTAAAAGAATTCTTATTCAACAGCCTTTAACTAATCAATCTAGCCAAATGTCATTAAATATATAACTTTTTATTATGATTATATTTTTTTATGATAAAAGTTTTGAGGGACTATTAACCTGTATTTTTGAAGCCTATAGGCTAAAAAAATATCCCTATCAGTTGCTAGCTATAGGGGATATTCCACCATTATTTGGTAAGCTAAGTTTTACCATTGATACTAATAAAGAAAAAGCTCAACGTGTTTGGCAAAAATTGCAAGCTAAGCTATCTAAAAAAGCCTTAAATTTATTAGTATATGGTTGGTTATCTGAGCAGCCTGCTGCTGATAAATTATTATTTGATGTCATAAAAAAATGGGTAGATAGTAGTGATAATATAGAATCAAATTTTGCTGATAATGATATTTTAAAATTATATCAGTTAGCCAAAAAGGTCAGTAAAGAGAAACATCATTTACAACAATTTGTACGCTTTCAAAAGACACAAGATGATATTTATTTTTCTTTAGTTAAGCCTCTCTATAATGCTCTACCCTTAGTTATCAGTAACTTTAAATATAGATTTGCTGACCAACAATGGATTATTTATGATATAGCGAGAAAGTTTGGTTATTATTATAATTTAAATCAGGTAAAAGAGATAACTTTAGATATAGATATTTATTTAACTAATGGTAAATTATCTAAAGAATTTTTAGCCACTAATGAAGAACTTTTTCAACATATGTGGCAAAAATATTTCAAAGCCTTAACCATCAAACAACGACTAAATTTAAAATTACAAAAACAGCAAATGCCTAAGAGATTTTGGGATAATTTAATAGAAAAGCCCAATTAATGTTTCACGTGAAACATTAAAGCTATTATTTATCTAATAATAAATCAATTTAGTAATAATTTTTAACTTCGCTAGCTAATAACTCATAGAATATAGCCAGTTGCTCCAGCCAACAATAGCTAATTGAAAATAAATTAATGGTTATTATCATTTAGCAGCATATTTATTAAACAATATTCTATGTTCTGCTTTTTTAAATAAAATGCTACATCTATGATATTTTACAAATAGGTATTAAGTATGAATGAATCAACAAGCAAGGGTGTTAATAAATTTGTCACATTAGCTGATGGCACAAGTTTACCAGCTATAGGGCAAGGAACTTGGAATATTAGCGAAAATCCTAATAACCAAACTGATGAAATAAAAGCCTTGCAATTAGGTGTAAAATTAGGAATGAGTTTGATAGATACAGCCGAAATGTATGGTCATGGTGCTTCAGAATTATTAATAGGTAAAGCTATTGAAGCTATTAGACAAGATGTTTTTCTAGTTTCTAAAGTTTATCCACAAAATGCGAGTAAAAAAGGAGCTAGCAAAGCTTGTGAAAATTCTCTTAAAAGATTAAAAACTGATTATCTCGATTTGTATTTATTACATTGGCGAGGTTCAGTTCCTCTTGAAGAGACTGTCGCAGTTATGGAGCAATTAAAAAAAGCAGGAAAAATAAAAAGATGGGGAGTCTCTAACTTTGATATAGATGATATGCAAGAATTATGGCATTTAACAAATGGCCAACATTGTTGTGTTAATCAAGTATTATATAATTTAGGTTCCAGAGGTATTGAATTTAGTTTGTTACCTTGGTGTAAACAACATAACGTTTCAATAATGGCTTATTGTCCTATTGCTCAAGGTGGATCTTTAACAAAACAGCTGTTATCTAATAAGGTGGTTAGTGATCTAGCAAAAACAAAACAATGTACTATTATGCAGTTATTATTAGCTTGGTGTATTCGCAATGGGCAAGTTATAGCTATCCCTAAAGCGGTAAATAAACAACATGTTTATGAAAATGCTCAAGCAGCTTCTATTACATTAACCGAACAAGAGTTAACGTTACTTGATAGGGAGTTCAATCCTCCTGAGCATAAAATGCCGTTAGATATAGTTTAAAAATTAGGTTATAAATGTATCATCTAACACATTTATAAACTCAAAAAAGTAATTCTTTAACAATTATATTTTATTAACAATACTTGTTAATCTATTAGCGTACTACATTTAATATTATCTTACTGTCTTTTAATGATTGTAATTGCTGTTTAGTAAACGTCATACCATCTTCTTTATCGGCAAATTTAATACTAGTAGGATCCTTTAATAACTTCTCTACGCCACGTTTTTTAGTATAGGCATGTGATGAGATTAAGAAATAATAATCACCATTTTCCCTTATTTTTTCTAATTTCATAACGCCAAAGGCATTATTTCCCTTAGTAAAACCACTATTTTCTATTTGTCGAAAATCAACTACATAAAGATCATTAACAGCAGGCGTGGTGAGATAGGTTTGTAGTTGATTAGTATGTTCTCCTGCTGATTTAAAGGCAAGCGCTACTGATGAAGCAATGAGAATTAAACAAACTAACCAGCCAGTTTTCCTTATAAAAGGGATATGATTTTTAGGAAATTTTTTCTTGAATTCGCTTGCTTCTACCGTATATCCATTATGACAATTGCTACATTCATAAACATATTTACGTGAAGTAAGAAAACTAAAAAGATACCAAAAATGAAAATAACGATAATGAATAGTAGCATCAAAAGGTACTTCTTTGTCACAAACTTCACATTTACATGTACCTATAGTTCCTTCAAAAGTATTACCCCCTCCATTACCCCAAATAAACAACATTTTACTTCTCTCCTGATATATAATTATAAAAAAATCATTCTATTATAGTTTTATCAATATTATCAATATATTAACTAATAAAAACTTATTGTATTGAGTTAGGATATATTTTTCCATTAATCACTTGAAATTCGGTTTTTTCAGTTAACTCTTGCCATACCCTATAAATAGGCTGTTTTTCTACGCCTGTAATAAATACCTGACATTGTAATTTTTCTAACAGTTTACAGAGAGTTGTTCTATGCTGTTCATCAAGTTCTGACGCTAAATCATCTATTAAATAAATTAGTTGTCCCTTTTTATAATGATTAATTAAATAACCTTGTGCTATTCTTAATGCACAAACAACTAGTTTTTGTTGACCTCTTGATAATACGTCAGCTGCATTATAATTGGCAATTTTTAGGCGTAAATCAGCACGTTGTGGGCCTGCTTGAG
>CALYQH010000214.1 GCA_945283395.1 uncultured Ventosimonas sp.
TTGGTAAAGGTAGTTTTGAAGTCATTTATCCAAGTGTTTCTGTCGAGGCTGAACCACCCGTTGCGATTGTAGAAAAAGTAGTAGAGAAAAAGCAAACTAAAGTACCAGCTGAAGCCTACTTAGCATATTTGTGGTCTGATGAAGCTCAACGTATAGCTGCTAAAAACTATTTACGTCCAAGAAACCAACAAATTTTAGCTGAATTTTCTGATAGATTTCCAAAAGTAGAACTTTTAGAAGTAGCAAAAACATTCGGCAATTGGGATGATATTCAAAATAAACATTTTGCTGATGGCGCTATATTTGACCAAATTTATACCCATTAATTATTAATCATAAGCTAGGTCGCAAGCCTAGCTTATTAAGTTGTTATCTCATAGTTTATGAAAAAATTATTTACTATTTCATTAATTATTATAGGCGCAGTAATAGGCTTTATTTTAGGGATGACTATGACATTTGCGATGAATAGTAGCTCTTTTTTGATACTTGCCGCTTTATGTATGGTATTTGCTATTGTGGGGGGGGTAGGTTTGGCTAAGCTGGCGTCTTACTTAGATGGTTTAGAAATCGATATACAAAAGATATTAACTATACTTTGTGCATTAGTTGCAATAATACTTCTGTTATTTTTAGTAGTATCTTTATTAATGTTAAAAAGTTATTATCAGATTTATTAGCGCTCTTAACTTATCACAAGAAAAATAGGCACTTTCCTATTAGTTAAAATCTATTAACGGCTAGATCGTTTTTATTAGTGATTTATTAGTAGTAAGCAGTATTATAGCAGCTTGCTATAGTTAGCTATTACTCAAAGAAGCGTTTGATATATTTATAATAACGACCTAGCCTTGGCAAGGCTAGGAAAAGCGAAAAGCAGTTAGTTAAACTATTAAATCACCTACCCGATAGATTTTCATTGTATTAGTACCATCACGCCTAGTATAACTATCGCCACGAGTTAGAATAACCCAGTCGCCATCCGATACTTCGCCTCTTTTTACCAGCTCATCTACAGCTGCTTGACTTACCTTACTTTCAGGCAAGGCTGCTGGATCAAAGGCTATAGGTTGGACTCCTCTAAATAATGTGGCGCGGCCTTGCGTTTCAGCTTTAGGAGAAAGCGCAAAAATAGGTACAGAAGAACGGATTCGGGACATAATTAAAGGAGTATAACCACTATCAGTTAAACTAATGATAGCCTTCACCCCTGGGAAATGATTAGCAGTATACATAGCAGCCAAAGCAATACTTTCATCCCAACGGTTGAAAGTTTCTCCTATTCTGTGATTAGAGCGCCGCGCAATAGGATTTTTTTCTGCGCCTAGGCATACTCTTGCCATTGCCTTTACTGCCTCAATAGGATAATTACCAGCGGCACTTTCAGCTGACAACATAACCGCATCAGTATAATCGAAGACAGCATTAGCTACGTCTGAAACCTCAGCTCTTGTCGGCATAGGATTGTTTATCATAGACTCCATCATCTGAGTAGCCGTAATTACTAATTTATTATTATGACGGGCATGATGGATAATCTTTTTTTGAATACCTACTAGTTCAGCATCACCAATTTCAACACAAAGATCGCCTCGAGCAACCATTACTCCATCACTTGCTATAATTAAACCATCTAGGGTTGCGTCATCCATAACGGCTTCAGCGCGCTCTATTTTAGCTATCAACCAAGCTTTGCTCCCAGCTTCTTCTTTTAACTGACGGGCATAAGCCATATCCGAAGCATCGCGAGGAAAAGAAACGGCTAAGTATTCCAATTGTAATTCTGCAGCTAGCTTGATATTTTGTTTATCTTTCTCAGTAAGAGCTGGAGCTGTTAAACCGCCACCTTTACGATTAATACCTTTATGATCAGAAAGAATACCTCCTATTAATACCTTACAAATAAGTTCTTCTTTAGTGACTTGCTCCACTAGCATAACTATGCGGCCATCATCTAATAACAACTCATCACCTTTGCTGCAATCCTTAACTAGATCAGGGTAATCAATCCCTACTACTTCTTTAGTGCCTGCATCTCTTGGATGTTTTACTGAAAAGCGAAAAATATCTCCCTCTTTCAATTCAATACTTTTATTTTTAAATTTAGCAATACGTATTTTGGGCCCCTGTAAATCACCCAATAAACCAACAAACTTATTATGTTTTTTAGCTAAACTTCTTACTAATTCTGCTCGTGCTTTGTGCTCTTCAGGAGTGCCGTGCGAAAAATTAAGACGAGCCACATCTAATCCTGCTAAAATGAGCTGTTCCAAAACCTCAGGTGAGCTACTTGCTGGACCCAGAGTAGCAACTATTTTGGTACGACGATTAACCATAAAAACCTTCTTATAAAAAATGGTTTCTAATAAAATTGACCTATTATAAACGGCCTATCTAACAATATAGATACTTCTTTCTGTTTATTAAGTAAAACTTAAACATCTTTAATTGTCAGTTGCTGTATTATGAGGGTGAATAACTAATAAATCACATTCAATAGCCTCAAGTACTCGTTCCGCGGTATGACCTATTAAAAGATTATCTAAGCTACCGCGAGCAACAGCCCCCATAATCATTAAACCAACTTGATGCTCTTTAACAAAGTTAGGAATAACCTCTTCTGCAAATCCTTCTATTAGAAATTGCTGTTCCTTTGTAATGTCAGGATAATTATTTAATAGTTTAACGAAAGCATCTTTATGCTCTTTAGTAAAATTCTTCAAATATTGATCATAAGCTTTCGTTTGATCGCCACCGAATAACTGTGGACGAGGCATTGCCGCATAACTATGTAAATAATTAGCGGGCATATTAAGGATACTAGACAACTCCTGTGTTATCTTTATTAGTTCGTTGTCTAAATAAGCAGGCTTGTCCGAGACATGCATTGGATCTAAAGCAGAACATATTCTATCACCCTCCCAGTCGCTATGTTGCACTAGCCAAAGAGGCGTTACGCTATGGCGGATAAGTTGCCAACAACTATTAGTTATAAATAGACGCTTTAACATATTTTCTGAATAAGCGCTCTTAAAAATAATATCTGGTTTTAACTCATCTGCATAATCTAATACCTCCTTGTAAGAAATTTTATTCCAACGAACCGTTGTATTAACTTTGAGTCCTTCATCTCTATAAGGTTTAGCCAAAACATCTAACCATTCCTGCTTATTAGTTAAAAGCGATTCTTTCCCTTTATTCTCACTAGAACTAAATAAACGAAAACCTTCAAAAGATGAATTATACTCAACTAAAAGTAGTTCTAAAGTTGCAGATGCCTGCTTTGCAAGCCAAGCAGCCCTCTTGAGAGCGGGCTGCCTGCCGTGTTTTGGATCAACAACAGCAAGAATTTTTTTAAGTTGCATGTGACCTCCACGTAAAGAGTTTACTTATAAATTTATAATGATCCCAGATAATTACAACACAACTCATTTAAATGAATAAAAATTACCATTCCATTAATTTATACTATTTATAATAAATTGTAATAATTTTAGTATAACTGTATCAATATAACATAACTAGCCTAGCTGAATTTATTTATTCTGTGAAGATCGCTTTTTTATGTGTCACTATAAATTAAGTGATAATTCCACTACTTTTTTTCTCCTAGTTCGTGTATCATTTGCGACTTTCATAAGAATACTTCGGGGCGTAGCGCAGCTTGGTAGCGCACTTGCATGGGGTGCAAGGGGTCGAGTGTTCAAATCACTCCGTCCCGACCAATTAAATCAACAAGTTATATTATTTTA
>CALYQH010000215.1 GCA_945283395.1 uncultured Ventosimonas sp.
CAATATTTACCTTTTTAATTAGATTAGTTTTAGTTTAACTAGTTTACTTTATATTATTATATTTAGTAGAGTTATTCAGCCTATATTTAACTAAAGATTACTGATATTTATTGGTTCACTCCTAGCCCCATAGCTTGTAAAGTGAACCAATGTTTAAATGGAGGGATTATATTCATGCTAGCTAAGCCTAATCCAAAGAAACGTCCTGCTTTTAAAATAGCCTGTTTGTTAGAAAATAATCTAGTTATTTGATCTGAAAACTCTATAACTCTTTTTTGATCAAGGGTTCTAGATTTTAAGTAAGATTGTAGTGTTACAAAATCGCCAAGTGGTTTGCTACTTTTTATTAAGGTTTGAGCTAATGCCCATGTATCCCTTAAAGAAAGATTATATCCTTGGCCTGCTACAGGATGTAAGCCATGAGCAGTATTTCCTAACAAGACAAGATGAGGTCTTACCTGCTCTTGCGATTCAGTTAAAATTAAAGGATAACTATAGCGTTTTCCAATCTTTTTAAAAGTGCCCATTCTATTACCAAAAGCTTGTTGCAGTTCTTCCATAAATAATTCATCTGTTAAAGCTAATAATCGGCTAGCTTCATTCTGCTCACGAGTTAATACCAGAGCACAATGATTGTCCTTTAAAGGAAGTAATGCGATGGGACCTTGCGTAGTAAAACGCTCAAATGCTCTTCCTAAGTGCCGGTAACCAGGAGTAACATTTGCAATAATAGCTATTTGCCCATATGGTCTCTGCTTAACATAAATTCCTAATTGTTGTCGTATGTCAGAACGCCCACCTTCAGCTAAGACAACTAAATCAGCTGCTATTTTATCATCATTATCTAAGGTAATTTCATAACCTTCTGCGTAAGGAGTGAGAGAACGCACTTCAGTATTGTATTGGCAATGCACAACTGTATTATCCAGCGCTTCAATCAAACATTTTCCAATCCAACTATTATCAATTACATAGCCGAATGCTGGAACAGCCTCTTCTTTTGCATCCATCTCAATAGCAATTCCATGTCCTTGTTCTGAAACTTGAATATGAGTGATAGGTTCGGCTTTTTCAACTAATAAATTCCATAAACCTAATTGTTCATATATTAATTTTGAACCATAAGAAATTGCAGATGATCTTGCATCATAACTTGGCTGATAACCACTAGTAATGGTATAAGGTTCGATCAATCTAATCTGACAACCATGATGTTTTGCATTATATTGCAAGCAAAGCGCTAAACTAGCACCTACTAAACCACCACCTATAATGACCAGATCACTCTGTTGCATCTAAATTATCTCCAAACTAATAAAAGTTATTAAGCCATTAATCTTTCTATATCTGCTAGCATTTTAGGCGTATTGTCTGTCATTACTTTATGACCTGTGGCAGTAACTACTACATTATCTTCTATCCGAACACCAATACCACGCCAGCACTCATCAACTTGCATGTTATCAGGCGCTATATAGATACCTGGCTCTATAGTAAGTACCATCCCTTCGGCTAGAAGTCGACTTTTTCCACTAATAAGATAGGCGCCTACATCATGCACATCTAACCCTAGCCAATGTCCTGTACTATGCATATAAAACTCACTATATGCTTGGTTAGCAATTAAAGTTTTTACATTCCCTTTTAAGATTCCTAACTCTACTAATCCCTTGGTAATTACTTCCACCGCCTTATTATGAGAATCTTGATACCTTTTCCCTGGCATTACCTCTTCAATAGCAGCTAAATTGGCAGCCAATACTATTTCATATATAGCCTTTTGTTCAGCTGAAAACTTACCATTTACTGGAAAAGTTCTACTGATATCGCTCGCATAACAAGCTATCTCACAGCCCGCATCTATCATTACCAGATCTCCTGATTTAAGTTGAGCATTATTTTCTTGGTAATGTAAAATACAAGCATTAGCTCCACTAGCCACTATGGAATTATAAGCTACTAGCCTAGCTCCGCCTTTGCGAAATTCATATTCTAGTGCTGCATCTAGAGTATACTCATAAAGACCAGCTTTACATTCTTGCATTGCTCTGATATGTGCTTTTGCAGAAATATCCATAGCGTACTGCATAATTGCTAATTCATTACTACTTTTATATAAACGCATTTCATGGATGATGGGTTCTAATGCTTTAAATGTTTGCGGTGGTTTAGCATGTTGTCTCATTTTTTCCCTAATCACATTCAGCCATCCAACTAATTGTTGTTGTAATCCCTGCTGAGTAGCCATTAATAAATAAATTGTAGAACGTCCATTTAAGAGCTGAGGCATTATATTATCTAGTTCAGTAATTGAAAACGCTTGATCTGCCCCATAATTTTTAATTGCCCCTTCTTGACCAGCCCTTAATCCTGTCCATATTTCTAAAGCAGGGTCACGGTTACGACAAAATAAAATAAACTGGCCCTCTACCCTATTAGGTATTAAGACCAATAAAGCTTCTGGCTCACAAAATCCCGATAAATAATAAAAATTGCTTTCCTGCCGAAATGGGTATTCAACACCCTCATTTCGTTCACAACTATTTGCAGCTTTTATTATGACTACCGCATCTTGTTCTATATGAGTTAATAAAAAACTACGTCTTTGTGCAAACTCTTTAGCTGGGATAGTTAACATTTAATAGCCTTGATTATCCTTAGTGAATTAGGTGATTAGAATTAGCAGATGCATTCAATTCTACATTAATAAGTAAAGGGACCAATCTCAAAAATTCAACCAACTCCACATAGTCACCTTCACTTCTTGCTTCATCCGCCTTATCTATATTACACCCAAGTTGAGTAATAGATACAAGATCTTGCAAAATCTCCAAAACTTCGGCTGATTCTTGTTGAGCTATTTTAACCATGCCGAACCCAACCAAAAAACCCTGTCCCCATTCAACTATAGCTTGTAATCTTTTAGCGAGCGCTGTTTCGTCATCAGGCAATAGTAAGGTAACAACCACACTACCATCTGTTAACTCTTTACTTATCATCTCTTGTAAGCCATTGATAGCTTGCCGAAGAACAGATGTTATTTCACCCTCATCTAATATAATTGATACATCAGCCATTAACTGTTCAAATTTAGTATTACAGCCTCCGGCTACCATGCGCCCCCATAAACAACCTTGTAGTTCAGCAGGACTAATAAAATGACCAGCATCATTAAGTAATTTAGTTAAACCCAGATAAGCAGAAGAAAATAATTGCGACATAATCAAATAATAACCCCAAAATTTTCTAGTATTATAGACAATCTATATCTACAAATAGAAAAAAATCAATTGTATAATGAGAATAAAATTAATATCCCATTTAAATAGTAAATTGGACAGACTATATGAAACAGCCAGAAACGCTAACACTACATATATTAGATAAAGAATATCATCTTACTTGCCCAGCTGACAAACGCCTTAAATTACAAAGAGCTGCTAATTATCTAGATAAAATAATGAGAGAGATTCGTTCTTGTGGTAAAGCTATAGGTGTAGAACGTATTGCAGTAACCGCTGCACTGAACATTACTTATGAGTTGCTTGAAATGGAAGACAAAAACAGTGATGAGGGTCAGCAAAAACTATTGTAAAGAGAGTGATAAAAATTATAGATAATCTCATTATTTTTATAGCTTTTAATATATTACTCAATCTAATAGCAAAGTAAAGCTATTTAGTTTTTAATATATTTGTGTGATTCATAGACATCATTTCACTCTATAATGATTTTATGAGCAAAGAAA
>CALYQH010000216.1 GCA_945283395.1 uncultured Ventosimonas sp.
CGCCTCGTCCTAGCAAAGCAATCGCCACCGATAATCCCACCATGAAAAGAATATAAGCAAACCGTAACTTACTAGAAATAACACTAGAACCACGAAAACCGCTAATAATAGTAGCCATAGACATAAAACTACCATAAGCATTTAAAGTAGTAATAACCACTTTACCAAAGGCTATCACAAAATAAAGTAATACAGCTACTAACCCAATCCCGCTTAACCCAACAATATATTCCACCTCATGATGCCTAAATTCACCACCACTCTGAGCTGCTTCTGCAGCAGCCAAGGCCCCAAAAATCATTGAAATTTGGGTGCCCAACACACTTCCTGCGCCTAAAGCTAAAAACGTCTTATAACTAGCAGTTGCGCGTGGTAAATAGCGGGAATAATCAGCCACATAAGGGCCAAAAGCAATTTGCCAAGAAGCAGATAACGACATAGCTAACAAAAAGCTAGACCAAGTAAAATGTTTAATATGCAATAACGCAACTATATCATGCTGAGTCAGCATCTGATAAAACATATAACAAAAGGCTAAAATACCTATCACACTAGCTATACGCCCCATAGCATGAATAGCATTGTAACCACAAATAGTGAAACCTATGAGTAATACGCCAAAAATAATAATTCCCAGGTTATCAGAAACATGCACTAGTTTACCAATAGCTTGCCCTGCTAATACAGAACCACTAGCAGAAAACCCTATATACATAATACAAACCAACACAATGGGAATTACCGCGCCATGTACACCAAATTGTACTCGGCTTGAAATCATTTGCGGCAGACCTAACTGTGGCCCTTGTACACCATGTAATGCCATAATAGCACCACCTACTAGCTGGCCTATTAACAACCCTATTAACGACCAAAACACATCCCCTCCTAATACAACAGCAAGTGCCCCCGTCACAATAGCTGTAATTTGTAGATTAGCTCCAAGCCACAAAGTGAATTGGTTCCATACACTTCCGTGTCGTTCCGCCTCGGGAATATAATCAATAGAACGAGTTTCAACAAATTTACTAGCTTTATTATCGGTATTTACCGCCATACAACACTTCCCCTACAGAGCACTAGCATAATGCTTAACTAGCCAATAAAAACATACTAACTATAACATAAACTGTTCAACCAAGAAGTTACTTTAATTCATCTATTATTGTTAAGTTAGCTATCTTTATCTCTTATGCTAACTTTCCAATTAAATACTTTTATAGTTAGATGGTACGATCACTATTGTAAACTAACTTATTAATGCATAACTTATCTTTTAAAATAGTCTTTTAGCTGCTAGCTATTAATCACTAAAAAAATAAGACTGAACGCTCAAACAAATAACCAAACTTACCCTTTGCGCAAATCTCCTAGCAGACTATAATATCCCCTCTTAAACCATGATCTTATTAATGACTAAAGAGACAAGCCATGCGTTTTATAGCCATCATCGTTACGGTTCTGCTTTTAACAGGTTGCTACCCAGGTGTTACTACCCAACAAATGATAAAAGATACTGAGGGTTATCAACTACCTATCAAAGCACCAACCGATCAAGGACTTATCTACGTGGTAAGACCTAGTTCTCTTTACGGTATTTTCAAATACAACATCTACTTAGATGGTAGGGAAGACAATGCTTGGATAGGCTACAATAGAGGCTATCAATACGTTTACTTCATAGTCAAACCCGGTACTCACACCCTCGCTTCGCAAGCAGAAAATTGGGATGAAATTACCTTCGATATCCACTCAGGTCAAGTCATCTACTTTATACAAGAAGCCTCTTGGGGAGTTTTATTTGGGCAACATGAGCTAAAAAAACTTAACCGTGTAGAAGGTAAATACTATATTAAACATGCCAATTTAGGAACTATACTCAAAACAACGCCTACTACCACCAAACAACCCAATTAATCTTACAACTGCTCTTAACTCCTATGACTAGTTAGGAGCAGTTTTTTAACTTTGCCTTATACTCCCTACAGCAAACCAATACAACTCACTTGATAATTCAATACTTTTCCCCAAGAAACTATTTCTAACACTTATTATTTAGCTTCTAATATTTCCAGTTTACAAATTACGCAAAGGATCTACTAGCTTGCGCTTCACTTATCACTACAACTGGTACTTTGGTTGGAATATAGTCGCTTTTGCCACCTTACTAACCACCCTTACGGTAGGCATGAGGATGGGCATTGGCTCTTTTTTCCTACCTCTACTAAAGGATCTAAAATTTACTCCTAGCTCACTTTCTACTGTGATAGCCATAGGAATGATTTGCTATGGCATAGCCATGCCACTTGCAGGTTATCTAGTTAACAAACTAGGAACTAAATTTGTGCTTCTACTAGGTACAAGCATTATATTACTGTCCTCTATCTGGACTATCTATGCAACTACGCTGATCATCTTCATGCTGGCATTTGGTGTTACCCTCTCCATTGGCTTAGCTTTTACCAGCTCTATTACCTTTACCCCTATTCTCAGCCGCTGGTTTACTCGTCAACGAGGCATGGCATTGTTTTTTCTTTCTGCTGGCTCAATGGCGGGTATTGCTATTATGACACCACTTTTCAATTACACTATTGCACAACTTGGCTGGCGCCAGACCCTGCTAGGTTATGCATTACTTTTTACCCTAATAGCTGTCCCAAGTACATTACTTACCATTAACGATCAAGCCCCAGCTCATAGCGATCTACTCCCACCCAACAATGCGACTCCTTCTGCTAGTACAGCAATACCAGCTCCTGACGCATTACAAACTAACTACCAGAATTTAAGACAAGTCTTTGCCAGCCTTGCTTTTTGGCAAATCTGCTTAGGCCTGTTTGCTTGCGGTTTTAGCATGAACTTGTTAGGTGTTCATGGCGTACCCATGTTGATAGACCATCACTTTACTTCCATTGCTAGCTCTTTTGGTATAGGACTTATTGGCCTCGTTGCTATTTTTAGTAGCTTAATGCTTGGCCGCCTAGCAGACAAAGTAGCAAAGCAGACCCTCTTAGCCCTCATCTACTTCGTCAGAGGTATTGGCTTTTTTGCCCTTGTGACAGTTATTGCCCCTTGGCAGCTTTATCTAGTAGCCATCATAGGCGGGCTTGTTTGGTCTGGTAGCGTTGCCCTATCTTCCGCTATCCTTGCTGATATATATGGCCCCAAACTGGTAGGTATTTTATTTGGCTGGGCATTTTTGGGTCATCAAATAGGTGCTACGTTAAGTTCATGGCTCGGTGGTTGGGCTTACGAACACTACCATAGCCATTGGTTTGCCTTTGCTAGCGCAACTATCTTATTACTGTTAGCTGCAGTTATTTCATTTTTTATCACTCCCTCCCCCTGTCAATCGCCATAAGCCTATAAATACTTAAAACAGGGCATTACACGCTTATTTAGTTAATTTATGAAATAGTTAAGCCTAGCCTCTTAATAAAAGATAGAATATGAATAGCTTACTATATAGCGCGGTTGCTTCTTACGATACTTCGCCAAGATAGGCTATGCCCCCAATAAACATATAGCACAAATAGAGCTAGCATTAGGGTTAGTAGACTGCAATCTTTTCAAGCAGCTTTCTGCAATTCAGAGCCATTTTGTAGAAGTTACTATTTATTTCCTGCTATATCATCTGCAATATTATTATCCCTAGCAAAGTTGTAAGTTACCTCTAGCTTGCTAGTGAGTGTAATGGAACGACATAGCTAAGATATTTTGCAACTCATTAACCAACTGACT
>CALYQH010000217.1 GCA_945283395.1 uncultured Ventosimonas sp.
ATTATCACCCGTTAACTTACCTTCTTTTATCCAAGCTGTTAATCGTGAACGGGAATATTCCTTAAAAAGCTTAGCAGCTATTTGGTCTAAACGTTGGCCCCCTAGCTCAGTAGGCACTTGTGCTGATAGTTCAATTTTGGTCAAATTCATAAAAATTTAATATAGATTTAGGTTAAGTGGACAGCTTATGATTAAATAGGAAAAATTTATTCAAGCAGTTATAATAGTTTCTATAGCAAGACTAGATTTACTGCAACAATATTTTAAAATGAGACCTTTGTCACCATGTGCGTGAAACATATACTAGTTATTTCATTATTCCTGTTAATTGCTGCCTGTTCGGGTGCTGGAAAAGTAGACGAAAGCCTAACAGAAGTACAGCTTTATGAGCAAGCTCAAAAAGATTTAGCTAGCCATAATTTTAGTACGGCTATTGCCAAATTAAAAGCCTTAGATTCTCGTTATCCTTTTGGTCGTTATGCTGACCAAGCACAACTTGAAATGATTTATGCTTACTATAAAACAGCAGACTCTGAAGCCACTCGGGATTCAGCCAATAGATTTATCCGTTTACATCCTGATCATCCAAATGTTGACTATGCTTATTACATGCGTGGTTTAGCATCATTTGAACAAGATCAAAGTTTTTTAGCACGTTTTTTACCACTAGATATGACTAAACGTGATCCAGGGACTGCTCGCAACTCTTTTAATGATTTTGCGCAATTAACTAGGCGCTATCCTAATAGTCGTTATGCTCCTGATGCTAAAGCAAGAATGATTTACTTACGTAATCTACTTGCAGCTTATGAGGTTCACGTAGGATATTATTACTTAGACAGACAAGCTTATATAGCCGCAGCTAGGCGTGGCACTTATATTATAGAAAACTTTAATGGCACTCCATCTGCTGGCGATGGTCTTGCTATCATGGTTGAAGCTTATCAACGTATGGGTATGATAGATTTAGCCAATGCTAGCCTTGAGGTATTAAAACTTAACTATCCCAAACATGCTACCTTAGCAAGTGGCCAATTTAAACCAGTTATCAAAGAATTACAAGATAGAGACTGGTTTACTCGTACCCTCGCTCGTTGGGTAGGTAGTAACAATGATCCATTACCGCCAGGTGAAACACGTGCTGATGAAGATCTACAAAAAAGGTATAATGATGCAGTAGAAGAAATCCCTAAAGAAATTCGTAATGCCCCATAATATCTTTATATGATAAGGCCAATAATTATATTGGCTTTATTTCTCTCCAAAAAATTTGTAATAACGATATTTATTAAAAAATGTAGAATCATTTCAATATTATTTTTTTAGATTCTATTATTTTAGGGTTTAGATAGCTTTAGAAATATTAAATCATGTTAAAGTTAAGCTCTGATAATGATCAATAACTATGATAAGCATCCACCTACTTCTGAAGCTAGATTCAAACACATAATTCATTTATTTGTTGAAGATTTACCTGCGTCTAAAATTGCTGAGTTAAGTAGGGTAATTCTCGTTAGCATCAATAATCTGTTACTCAAAATTCGCTGTCGCCTTGCTCACTTTTGTGCGTAAGCTTCCCCTTTGGGTGGTGAGATAGAAGTCGCTGAGAGTTAGTTTGGTAGTCATAGCGTTAGAGGTAAACAAGGCAGAGATGCATCTGGCAAAAAGATTGTTGTTGAGCTGTTACAACAACAAAATAATGATTATACTGAAATCGTTTCTGATACCACTATAGCCCAATTGCTGCAGATTATAAGCGACAAAGTAAGTATTGATAGCATCATAATTCACTCGGATGGCTGGCATGGCAGTATGATGGGTGAGATATGAAAAGCCTTTTCGTGTTCATCATGGCAAGAATGAATTTGTTTAAGGTCATGCCTATATCAAGCAATCGAAAGCTATTGCAGTTATGCTAAAAGACGTTTAGCTAGGTTCTTCAATGGCATTTTTCAGATAAGTTTTATTCTCAGCTAAAAGAGTGTGGATTTAGGTTCAACCATCGATACCAAGATCACTATGCTATATTACTCATGGAATTTAGAAAAATCCTCTAGTAAATTTATATAGCCCCTTTGTTATTAGCAGACTAGAGCCTTGGCTAGTTTTTGGTGAATACCTCCAAAACCGCCATTACTCATAATAACTATATGAGCTCCTTTTTTAGCTTGCTGTTTAACTTGCTCTATAATTGCTTGCAACGAGTTGCAAACTAGTGATGGAATAGAGCATTGCTTAGCTATGGTAGTTAAATCCCAACCTAAGTTAGCTGGGTTATACCAAATAACTAGATCGGCTTGAGCCACACTTTGTGCTAAATTATCTTTATGAGCCCCTAATTTCATAGAATTTGAACGAGGTTCAATAATTACTATCAATTGTGCATTACCAATATGCTTTCTTAGTCCATCTATTGTTGTTGCAATAGCTGTAGGATGGTGGGCAAAATCATCATAAAGAGTAATCTCATTAATTTCAGCTATTTTTTCCATCCGTCTTTTAACATTTTTAAACTGATTAAGAGCGTTTATAGCTTGTTCAGGGGTAATATTTATATGATGAGCTGCCGCTATACAAGCAAGTGCATTGTTAATGTTGTGTTGACCTGTTAATGACCAATTTACTATACCACACAGTTGTTGTTGAAAATAAACTTCAAATTTTGTCCCATCAGCCACTAATAAATTAGCTTGCCAATCTTCTCCTTGTCCAGTGGTTTGTATGGGGGTCCAACAACCCATTTGAAGAATACGTTGTAGGGCTTTTTCTGAGTTAGGGTAAATGATAAGGCCTTTACTAGGGATAGTTCTAACTAAATGGTGAAATTGTCGTTCAATTGCTGCTAAATTGGGGAAAATGTCAGCATGATCGTATTCAAGATTATTTAAAATAGCAGTACGAGGGCGATAATGAATAAACTTTGATCTTTTATCAAAAAAAGCACAGTCATATTCGTCTGCTTCAATCACAAAGTATTTTGATTCCCCTAACCGAGAGGACACAGCAAAATTTTGGGGGATCCCCCCAATTAAAAAACCAGGAGCTAAACCATTTGCTTCTAACACCCATGCTAACATACTAGCAGTAGTTGTTTTACCATGAGTGCCTGCTACAGCAAGCACATGACGTTGTTGAAGAACGTGCTCAGCTAACCATTGAGGGCCTGAGATATAAGGTATATTTTCATTAAGCATATATTCTATAGCAGGATTACCACGTTTCATGGCGTTACCCACTATTATTAAATCAGGGGTTGGTTGTAAATGTTCTATCGAGTAGCCTTGTTGTAACTCTATGCCTTGGGCTTCTAATTGAGTACTCATGGGAGGATAAACATTTTCATCACTTCCTGTTACTTGGTATCCCAAAGCTTTTGCTAATACTGCTAAAGATCCCATAAATGTACCGCAAATACCTAGGATGTGTATATGCATAATAGTAAAGCTCGACTTATTAAAAACATAATAATATTATCATGCAAAATAACCTAAATAGCTAGTTTAGTGGAAGATTATGATGAACTAAGATTTCACAAAATTGATTGATGGAGGTTGTTCGTATCAATAGATATTTTAATTTATTATGAGCTCACAAAATAGTAATTTAAAATTTATGATGATTAATATTGGTTCTGAGAAGTTTAAAAAGAAATATGGTTTATTATTATGAATTGATGATGTGAATAGTAGTAAGGCCGTAAAAACCTTGGTTATGTTGAATGATAACTTACCTATAAC
>CALYQH010000218.1 GCA_945283395.1 uncultured Ventosimonas sp.
TCCATGATCTTAATTTAGCTGCTGCTTATTGTGATCAGTTAGCCCTACTCAAAGCAGGCAGTATTTTCAATCAAGGTTCTCCAACAGAGGTTTTGACAACGTCTCATATCAAAGAGGTCTTTGGTTTAGATGTATTGATTGAAAGTCATCCATTACAAGGTTATCCATTAGTTATTCCACGTTAATTATAACTAGCTTTATTGCTCAGTATTTTATTATAGTAGGATGAATAAGCTAATGTCATTGTATTCAAAAGCTATACTCCAGATTATAAGAAAGCTCATAGTTTAGCCAACTATTAAGATAGTTAAGCAACTAATTTAGTGATTGGCTTTCTTTTTGCGTTTTCTTTTATGTTGCTTATGGGGATTGCTATTAAGAGGTTTTTTTATGATGGACTCTAATTGAAAATGATCAATTCCATTTTTAGTTAAAGAGCTACGCATAGTCATTAAAATCATGAAGCCTGCTATTATCATAATAATAGTGATAATACCACTATAAAGAAATCCTATTGCAGCACAGACTATAAAGTAAGGAATGGCAAACCAGATGGCCCGCTTACTTAGTTTTTCAGATTCTTCAAATCTATGCTCAAGCAATAATAGATCATCATTAGTCATAACTAGCTCACAATGACAAGTTTTACAGGCTATGGGCATTTTATTTCTTAGTTTGGCAATATCTGTAAAATCTGCCTTCCAAACGCTTTCACAATGTCCACAAGTAAAATCGGCATTATTATATAAAGGCATTTTTTCAGGAGCTTGTTGCTCATTGGTCATTAATAAACTTCCTCATTAGCTCTTTTATTAATTTAATATACTATATAATAAAGATTATTTTTCATCATAGCTAGCACTGCCCTTTGAATAGCACTTAGTAGATTAATTTAATGATAGGGATAATAGCTAAATAATTATCAGATAACGGATGTGGGTATTGATTAATATATGCTTTTTTATCAAAGAAAAATACTAATAGCGCTCACAATAATTTTTGCATTAGTGATGCTAATAGCTAGTTATAACCCTATGCAATCAGATGACTTTGGGTTTTATATTAAGGGGATGTCAGCTAAAGCACATATAGATTTATATATGCATTGGAGTGGCAGAGTAATAGTAGATTATATATCTTCTGCTATTTTATTATTAAATCAGCCTTTGCTTAAAGCATTTATTAGTAGTCTGGCTTTACCTTGGATGATTTTTAATCTAGCGACGATACCTTATTATCAAGATAAATCGTTAGATAATAAAGTAGCTATTTTTGCTTTTATCATTTTATTTATTAGTTATTGGCTAGGCAATCCTGCCTTGGGACAAACAACATTTTGGATAGTAGGTGAGGCCAATTATTTATGGCCATTAGTGTTTGTTTCGGCCTATATTAAATATTTATTAAAATACCTTCATAAAGAAAAGATTGTTGTTAAACATTATTTTATCATTAGTCTGTTGGCTTTATTAGCTGGCTGCTCTAATGAAGCAACGGGAGCATTAGTACTTTATATAACAGTTTTAATAGCCTTATGGGCTCTCAACAATAAGTTGTCTAATCTTTCTCTTAGTTTAGTCGCCTTTGTAATAGCTTTTATTGGTTTTGCTATTTTACTATTAGCGCCTGGCAATATGGAGCGAGCGGCAAATCCTGAATATGCACAGTGGTTTGCGATACCTTTATTGGATCGTATAAAACAGCATGTTAGCCGTGGTATGTGGGGTATTTTAGAAAGTTACAGTGTTATTTATGTAGTGCTAATTTGGGCGTTTAGCCAAGCTAAGAGTTGTATCAAACAACAAGATTGGCAGTTAATAGGTATTTTTGCCAGTGCTACATTAGTTTTTGCCTTTATATTAGTTGCTTCACCTCATGCTTTTCTTGCTAGAACTCAACTCACTGGCTTGTTTTTCTTATTGGTAACATTAGCTTTTCCTCTTAAAGTGATTTTTTGTAAACGTTTTAGTGGTTTAGCTAAGTTATTAATAGGTTGTTTTGTTATAACTTTTATAGCTTCTTATATTTTGGTGTTGTTAGCATATCAGTCTATTTATAGACAAAGCCAAAGACGTATAGCTATTATAGAAAAAGCTAAATTACAGGCTAAGCAAAATATTATTATTCCCAACTATTATAAGCCTTTCACCTTACGACAAGGAGATTTAGCAGAGTTGGATTATCATAGTGCTGATATGATGGGGCAATATTATGGAGTCAAATCTATTGAGCTTGTATTTGTTGGATTTGATTATGAACAGATCTTAACTTCTCCTTGTAAAACTAATTATAAAGCATTAACTAATGATGCTACGGTATTACAATGTTTTTATGCTTACAAAAATTTTATTACTGGAGAAACTACTTTTGTTGTCAAATTCAACCAAAGTATTCAGTTTATCAAAGATACCAAAAGACATTTTAGGTTAACAGTTACAAATAATTATGCCAAAACGGATGATCTTTATTATGAGATTTCCTTTCCATTAAGAATCATCCAAATAGGTAATGAGTTTTTTGCTTCAGCTAATGCCGTGACTAATTTATTAGCATTGAATAAAAATCCTCATGTTAAAGTAAATATTGATGGGCCTATAACAGGTAAAGAATTTATTAAATCGAAAGATATTAATATGATAGTTCAATAATAATCATCCAAATGATGAGAGCGGGTATATGAAAAAGATACTTTTAGTGTGGTTATGGTATTTCATGGTTCCTTGGGTTTTAGCTGGTAACTATAGTCAGCTATATCAAGCGGCTGGCTGGGATATACAAATTGATCATTTTCATCAAATAGTACTAGATACTCAGCAGCAATATAAAAATAGCTTACCAGATATGCTGTATCAATCAATATTAGCCTCTTCCAATGAAAGGTTTGCACCAATAGCTATGAAGCAAAGAGGTGAAGAGACTCTACGAGATCAACTAGCTGATCCTCTACCGGCACTTATTCTGCAATAGGCAAAAAGGTAGTATCAGCAGAAACTAAAGCAACTAGTAAAGCTATGCTGCAAAATAACAAGCATGGTATTCCGTTGATTAAGTTAACAAAGAGTAGGGACGCATTAATTGGCCGTCTCATTAAAGCTATTCCCTATGAACAAGGAGCTGTTAGTACAGTTGCAGTATTAGTTAATTTAGCTGCGGATTCATTAGAATCTATGATGCCTGGCATGGGAGTTAAAGATTCTTTTAATAAATTTGTAATTCCTAAGCAGCAGGTTGAACAACAAATACATAACCAGCTGAAAAATACCTTAGCTTATGTTTATCATGACTTATCCGATACAGACTTACAATCATTTGTGCAATTTGCCGAATCATCAGCCGGTCAAGCTTACTATCAGTCTGCTTTGCAAGTAGTTAACATATCTTTAAACATAAAGTAAATTATTAATAAAAGGAATATAATGAATTTATTAAGATTTTATTAATAAATGTTTAACCAATAACATCAATTAATAAATTTAATTGATACTATGAAGTTAATTAATTTTTAATTATTTTTCATGCCTATATAATAGTTACAGTAAATAAAGAAAAGTTATATAAAACCATCATAAGGAGTGACATATGTCTCTTATTAATACTGAAGTGAAACCTTTTAAAGCTGAAGCTTATCACAATGGTAAATTTGAAGAAGTAACAGAAGCAAACTTAAAAGGTAAATGGTCAGTTGTATTTTTCTACCCAGCAGACTTTACTTTCGTTTGACCTACAGAACT
>CALYQH010000219.1 GCA_945283395.1 uncultured Ventosimonas sp.
GATTAGCTATGTAATCATCGAATTCTTTGGGAATGTGTCGCCATAGAGTGTGAAATATCCCTAGGGTAGTATAACAGTAAGCTAGTTCAGGAACTAAAACTCTAACAGCTCTTACATCGTAGATTTGGCTGAACTTTAGTCCTTTACGTTGCATTTTTCGCCAAATGGAATAGATATGTTTAGCTCTGCCGCTGATATCTGCTTTAATGTTAGCAGCAGTTAGTTTTTCTTTAAGTTGTTGCATAACATCAGCAATATACTGTTCCCTATCTAAGCGGCGCTCATGAAGTAATCCAGCTATTTGCTTATATTGTTCAGGCTCTAAATACCTAAAAGATAAATCTTCGAGCTCCCATTTTATATGACCGATACCTAAACGGTGGGCGAGGGGAGCATAAATATCTGCAACCTCATGGGCTACCCGAATTTTTCTTTCTTGACTGGAGTTTTTAGCGGCTCTAATAGCGCAGGTTCGTTCAGCTAATTTAATTAGGGCTACACGTACATCATCTATCATGGCCACTAACATTTTACGTAAATTTTCTACTTGTGTTTGTGAGCTTAGCATAGTAGACTCGTTGGGATTATTAGCTAAGCTAATAGCCGCCATCCGTAATACCCCTTCGATAAGCTTAGCTACAACTTTACCAAATTTTTCTGAAACTTCACTTAGCGAGACGTAACCTTCACGTACAGCACGATAAATAACAGCAGCAGTTAAAGTATCTTGATCTAAATTTAAATCTGCAAGAATTTCTGCGATATCTAGTCCTATATCGAAACAAGAGATACCTTCCCCCCATCCATTGTGCGAGGGCGTGCTTTTAGCTGCAATAGTAGACACAAATTCACAGGCTTTTCGTAAGGCTATGATATCTAATCCTGGAACCATTGAATTGATGTGTTCTAGCCACGCGTCTAAATTAATACTACCATCTTCATTAATAGATTGGTGTGCTTTAACTTGTACCATGCAAACTACCTTTAGGGTGCTTGTGAATTTAAATCATCATTAACATTGTACTAAATATGTTAATTATCTCTCAAACAATACCATAACTTCTACGTGAGCTGTTTGTGGAAACATATCCATTATACCTGCTTTGCTAATTTGATAGCCTTGCTCTATAAGTAATTTAGCATCTCTTGCTAAGGTTGCAGGATTACAGGATACATATAAAATACGTTTTGAATTAAATTTTTTCATATTCTTCACAATATTAACTGCCCCCTCTCGTGGAGGGTCTAATAGGATTGCTGAAAAATTATATTTAGCCCAGTATTGCTCACTTAATATTTGATTAAGATCTGCCTGATAACACTCAACGTTATTAAGATTATTTTGTAACGCATTGTATTTAGTAGCTTCAACCATGCTAGCTACTACTTCTATGGCTATGACTTGTTTGGCTTGTGTAGCAAGGGGGAGAGTAAAGTTACCTAAGCCACTAAATAGATCCAGAATAACTTCATTTGGCTTAAGTTGCAACCAATTCAATGCTTGTCGCACCATAGCTTGGTTAATGGTAGGATTAACTTGAATAAAGTCTCCCATGCGATAATTTAAAATTAATGGTCGTTGGTTTATAGTTAATGGATAAGTTAGAGGGGATTCTGTTAAGTAAGGGGCAGGATTATCTTTTCCTTGTAACCATAATTGACAATGATTTGCTTTACAAAAGTCATTTAATAATAATTTGTCATTTGCTGGCAAGGGGACTGTGTGGCGAATAAGCATCGCAGTTACTGATCCACTAAATAATTCTATATGACCAATATATTTTTTTGCGGTCAATTTAGCTAAATAGGTAGGTAAATCAGCCAATAATGGCTGGATGGCTTTATCTAAAACTAAGCAATGCTTGATATTAATTATTTGTTGGCTAAAAGCTGCTCTAAAGCCAATATCTAGCTGGGCTGTTTGTTCGTTATAACGAACCGCTATTCTTGCTATACGGCGATACCCTAAAGGGTTTGAGACATGCGGGGCTTGCCAAGAGCTAATAGTGATGTTAGCTAAACGTTGAAACTGTTCTATGACATTTTGTTGTTTTAAAGTTATTTGTTCTGGATAAGGTATATGTTGAATTCCACAGCCTCCACAAGTAGTAGCATAATGGCAAGGGGGTACTTGTCTATTAGTTGAAGTTGTAATGATCTCTTCGCATTTAGCATTCACCCATTTACTTTGGCTTGAAAGAACTCTTGCTATGACTTCTTCTTTAGGTAGGGCACCTGCTACAAACCATGTTTTATTATCTAAAAGAGTAATTCCTCTCCCGTCATGAGATAAATTTTTAATAGTTAATCGTTGCTTTTTGCCTATAGGTATATGGCTATTAGCCGATTTGCTATTATTTTGAAAGCGGAGCCCGGTTAGTTTTTTACGCATGCTTTGGTTCATTATAAATGCCAGTAGAAAGATATCTATCACCCCTGTCACAAATGATAGCAACAATAGTAGCATTTTCAAGATGTTGTGCTAAACGTAATGCTCCTGCAACTGCTCCTCCTGAAGATACGCCACAGAAGATACCTTCTTCTTTAGCGAGATGACGCATAGTATCTTCGGCTTCAGTTTGTGGCATATCTATAATATGATCTATTCGCTCAGCTTGGTATATCTGTGGAAGATAGCCCGGGCTCCAACGTCTTATCCCTGGTATAGAAGAACCTTCTTGAGGTTGTAAACCTATAATTTGAATGGTAGGATTTTGTTCTTTTAAATAACGTGACACCCCCATAATGGTTCCTGTAGTCCCCATAGCACTCACAAAATGGGTAATAGTTCCTTGAGTTTGCCGCCAGATTTCCGGACCTGTAGTTCGATAATGAGCCTCTGGATTATCATTGTTAGCAAATTGATTTAATACAGTTCCTTGTCCTTTTTGTTGCATTTCTATAGCTAAATCTCTTGCCCCTTCCATCCCTTGATCTTTAGCAACACAAATGAGAGTTGATCCATAAGCTGTCATAGCTGCTTTACGTTCCGCTGTCATATTATCAGGCATGATGAGTATCATTTTATAGCCTTTAATAGCGGCAGCCATAGCCAAAGCTATGCCTGTATTCCCAGAAGTGGCCTCGATTAATGTATCGCCTGGTTTAATTTGTCCTCTTTGCTCTGCTAGATTAATCATAGAAAGTGCTGGTCGATCTTTCACTGAACCTGCAGGATTATTACCTTCTAACTTAACTAATATGTTATTATTATTAGTATTAAGGCGCTGTAGTCTTATTAGCGGAGTATTGCCTATAATATCAGCAATAGTTGGATATTGAATAGCCATTCGTTTAACAAATTCCAGTTATTTCTTAATTGGGGTTTACATAATACACATAAAAATAAAAACAGCCTATTTATTATTAATTCCTAGTTTGTTATTCAATTAGTATAAAAAGTGTTTGATAGAAAAATAAGGTAGGCGTTAATGCTAAATCTAATAGAAAGTAATAGATTAACTTATTGCTTCTGCTTTATATTTAGCCTTAATCAAAGATTATTTTTCATTGAATCAGTAGAGAAAATAAATAAACACTTTCTACTTACTATAGTATACCCTTATAATTTACCGATAGTTATTATTTACTTTTTATTTAGAATCTTTATATGAATTATCAAGTTCTTGCTCGTAAGTGGCGGCCTCATAATTTCCATGAAATGGTAGGCCAAACCAATGTGTTACGCGCGATAATTAATGCCTTA
>CALYQH010000220.1 GCA_945283395.1 uncultured Ventosimonas sp.
CAAATATACTAGCTATTAATGTTATAACTTAAAAGGTTTCATATCAATAATCTTGACATAGTGAAATATCCTCTATCTGCTCAACCATTTTATTTGTTATGATAAATGTCTGTATAATCTTACAAAAATACAGGTGTAATAAAAAGGCAAAGCCAATCATATTTAATCTTATATTAATTCAGCTCAATGTCTAAAATAATTTATTGCACTTGCGCAGATATCTAGTAAAATCAATGAATTATTTAGCTAATAGATAGGATTTATGAAATAGTTATGAAAACTTTTTTACGTTTGCTGACCAACTTATTTTTATTACTAATGTTGACAGGTTGTCCAAGTCATTATTTAAACCAGTCAGCAGTACCTTCTTTTACTCAAACTACTGGAACACCTAAAAGTTTGTTAAGTAAAGCTAATGAACAAACTAACATAGAAATAGCTAATCAATATAGATTAATTGCTATTGATAAGTATTTAAAAGCTAATAATCTTGAAAAAGCCAACCTTACACTAAAAACTATATCATCGGAACTTACTAAAAATCAGCAAATAATTTTGGGTATGTTAAAAGCTAATATAGCACTCCATAATAATGATACCTCAAATGCTTTGAAAATATTATCTAGTAATACTTTTAATGAATTAGATAATCAAGATATCGATATTCAAGTAAGAGTACGACAATTAAAAGCTAATGCCTTTGAGAAAGAAGGTAAAGCTTTACAAGCACTGAGAGAACGCTCGTATATTTCATCTTTTTTAAGTGGTCAACAATTAATTGAAAACCAGAATAACATATGGCGTTTAGCTATGTCGGTACCATTAGACGTGCTTAATACAGCAGCTGATAGTGGCGAAACAGGAGCTTGGATAAATTTAGCTAAAGCCGTAAAAAGTGGTTCCACATTAAAAGAACGACAAGATAATATTAACCAATGGTTAGCCGAAAATCCTACTCATCCCGCTGCTATTAATCCTCCTCAAGAGTTAACTACTATTAAAGGTTTATCTACAGCAGATTATACAAAAATAGCTATTTTATTACCACAAAAAGAAAAATATGGACAAGCTATTTATAATGGTTTAATGGCTGCCTATTATCAAACAAAAAATAACGACACAGTAACTATTAAATCCTATGAAAGTGCAGATTTCCAAAATATGGAAGCTTTTTATCAACAATCTCAAAAAGATGGAATTCAATTAGTGATAGGCCCTCTTGATAAGAAATTTGTTAATGAATTAGCCAAAAAACCATCGCTACCTATTACTACTTTAGCTTTGAACTATGCTGATGGTAATAGTCATCCACCACAACTTTTTCAATTCGGTTTATTACCTGAAGATGAAGCCAGAGAAGTAGCCAATAGAGCCTTTGCGGATGGGAAGCGTCATGCTGTAGCAATAGTTCCACAAGGTGAATGGGGTAGAAAAGTTCTTGCTGCTTTTAGAGCTAAATGGGAATTACAAGGAGGTATTTTAGAAGGTATACAATACATAGATAGACCGGTAGACTTAGATAGCCAACTAGCTAACTTGACGGCTAAACTCCCCAAGACCAGTGTTGATAGTAGTATGTTATTTATTGTTGCTAATCCTTTGATAGCAAGACAAATTAGATCACTTCTCATCTATCATGATCAGGAACAATTACCCGTTTATGCTACCTCTCATATTTATACAGGGGCTCCCGAAGCAAATCAAAATAATGACTTAAATGGTGTCTTATTTACTGAAACACCATGGTTATTAACTAATGATAATCCTATACAGCAACAGATTATTAGTCAATGGCCACAAGCCCAAGGCAGTTTTGCCAGACTTTATGCATTAGGAGTAGATGCCTGGCTTATACATTCTCGGCTTGAAGAGTTAAAATCTTTACCTAATAGCCGTATTGAAGGACTTTCTGGAGAAATCACTATAGATACTAATCAAAAAGTAAACCGTAAATTACCTTGGGCTACTTTTGAAAAAGGAATTATTAAACCTGCTCCACAAAGTTTATAATGATGGACAAGCACCTTCTAAAAGGTGAACTAGCTGAAAGATTGGCTTTAGAATATCTACAAAACCGATCTTTAAAGCTAATTGCTAATAATTGGCGATATCCCCGCGGTGAAATAGATCTCATCATGCTAGATCAAAAAACTTTAGTATTTATCGAAGTTAGGTATCGAAAGCAAACCACTTGGGGACTTCCATCTGAAACTATTATTTTAGCAAAACGTCATAAAATAATTATGGCTGCTCAACTATTTTTACAAAAAAATAAACAATGGTTAATTAATCCCTGCCGATTTGATGTAATATCTATTACTGGCAATATCAGTAAACAATCTGATATACAATGGCTTACTAATGTTTTTTAAATTTATTAATTATAATCTTATCTCTTTATATCTATGCAAACACGCATTCAATCTTTTGTTCAAGAAAGTATTAATACTTTTCTAGAATTGACTGACCCTTTAACCAATCAAATTATGCTAGCAGGCCATCTTATCTTTAAAAGTATGATAGCGGAAGGCAAAGTTATTATTTGTGGCAATGGGGAATCAGCTATTTGTGCCCAATATTTTACTACTAAACTCCTTAACCATTTCATCCAAGAACGCCCTAGCCTCCCTGCTATTTGCCTTACTACAGATGCGGCTTCTCTTACAGCTATAAGTGATCATTATGGTTTTTCTGAAATATATGCTAAACAAATAAGAGCATTAGGTAACAATAAAGATATCTTATTAACTATCACTAGCCATGATAAATCAGCTAATATTATTGAAGCTATCCATGCGGCTCATGATAGAGAAATGTCAGTTATTGCCTTGACCGCTACTACTAATACTCAAATAAGATCAATATTATTAACATCTGATATTGAGATTTGTGTACCAAGTTATAAAATAGTACAAATACAGCAAGCGCATTTACTTATTGTCAACATCCTATGTGATTTAATTGACCATCAATTATTTGGAAGTGAATAATGAAAAAGTTACCGTTACTATTTACAGCATTTATATTAGCAATGCTGATAAGTAGTTGTTCAAGTGTTATTAATACTACTAGAGATAAGCCCATTACTGATAATTTAGGTAAGCGTACATGGGGAGCCCAGATTGATGATTCACTTATAGAAACTAAAGTAGCTGTTAACATTGCAAAAGCTAATTCAAAGTTAAATAATGATTCTCGTATCATAGTAGTTAGTTATAATGGTGTCGTATTACTGGCTGGGCAAGTTCCGAATGCTAACTTAAAGCCCATTGCAGTAAAAGCGGCCTCTAATGGAGGGATTAGAGGTATTAAACAAGTTCATGATGATCTACAAGTAGGACCTAATGCTGGATTATTAGCAAGCTCTAATGATTCTTGGATTACCAGTAAAATTAAATCGGCTATGTTAGTCAATAGTGAAGTACCTTCCTCTCGTATTAAGGTAGTAACTGAAAATGGTATTGTTTACTTATTGGGATTGGTAACCCGTAAAGAAGGTCAATTAGCAGCTAAGATAGCAAGAGAATCTTCTGGAGTACAAAGAGTAGTCATGTTATTTGAATATATTAATTAATAACTTATCACAAGGAGCTACATAGCTCCTTGCTTGATAAAATATGAGTTGAGAAATATTATTAAGTTGTACTAGCTCAGATCTGATGTGACATAGCCCCGTTTTGAAGAGTTATCTGTCA
>CALYQH010000221.1 GCA_945283395.1 uncultured Ventosimonas sp.
TAAAAAGGTTACACTCCATAAACTGGATTTTTCTTCAAGATTATAATTTATGATAAGTTGCGCATTAGCACTGGTAGGCGTAGCAATGAAGCCTCCCATAGGAAAATCATTGGCAACGCTATTGCGGCTAGAAGTTAAAAGCCAGCCAGTATTGGTGTAATAAACAAGTTTATTACGTTGCCCATACACATTCATAGGACTTATCCAGCCTATCCCGGCACTCCCCAAGCGCTGCTGTAGTTTTTCTCTTAACCGCCCGGTAAAAATATCAGCTGCTGTATGAGAGTCACCAAATTGGCTAATTCTTAATACTGAATCAGGCGGAGCAACTTTAGCCTGTACTTTAGCAATTTTGTCGCGTAAGTTAGCTAAATTGCGTTCTCCAAAATTTTGAATGTTAACCTGCCGAATTAATTGATTTGTTGTATTTTGCCCTAACGTGTAAGGTATAGTATTCAAAGACAACCAGATCAATATTAAGCGTAGGATAGTTCTATTCATTACTTAGTAGTTTCCGTAGCCTCGTTAAAACGTAAGAATAACATGATTTTATCAGCAATTCGTTTTTGTCCTATGGTAGTAAAATGAATACCATCATCTGTTCTTAATGTCACATTACCTTTATTAGGTATGTTCATAAATTTAACAAAATTATCATCCTTCATCCCTAACACATCATTAGCGGTTATATAATGTTGCTTGGCAATAGTCACTTGTGATTGATATATTTTATTCAACTTTATAACCCCGGCATTTAGTTTTTTATCACTCATATTAGGGGGACCTATCCATAAAACTTCGGCCCCATGGCTAGTTGCGGCATTGATTAACCTTTGTATCCGCACTCTATAAACACCTTCCCATTCAGGGCTAGCAAATTTAACAAATCTACCCCCTTTATTGATAGGAAAATCCCAAGGATCATTGGCGCCCATAAAGACAACCATTAACTTAATATTTGCATTTTTTTCGAACGTATCTTCAGCCACCTGTGGCCAATTGAAAAATTTAGGATAAGCTAATCCTGTGCTTTGCTTACTTAAGTTTATACTCTCAATATTATGTTTCTTCAATAAAATTCGCATAACATGTGGGGCAACACCCTGCATTAGAGAATCTCCCACGAAAAATACCTTTTCGCCTTCATCAATTAAAATCCTGTGATCCTCTGTTGTGTTAATAGTTCGTTCTATATTTTTTCTTATTACCAATATACTAGGAAAGTAATTGATGGCCTCATTAACCTCTTTTTCTTCCTTATGTTGAGGTAAAAACTTAATAAAGGCTTCATGTGGAAATAGCAAAAGATGAGAAGGTTTAAATACTGCTTGACTATTCACTAATAAAATTTGCTCGTTCAGTGGTGATTGCTGTTTAATTGGTGAATTCAGGTAGCTATTAACTAGCCTAATTGAACTATTATTAAAATCTGCTAATAATTCTTCAAACTCGCTCACGCCAATACCTAATTTACTAGTAATTTCTCCTCCCATACGCCAACTAGCATATTTTTCCAATGCTGCCAAAGGACTGGTCCTATGATAAGTTTGTATCCAATAAGCATTAATAGAACGTTGCTCAAGCCATAATAGCAATAGCAATGTTATACTAAACAAATAAAATACTTTGAAAGGATAAGCGTTATTAGACTTCATAGCTAAAATTTTGCATAGATAAAATTAGGAATACCAGCTGGCGCAAAAACCAGCACTATTAATAAAATAATAGTCCATATCAAGGGTAAATAAATCCACGATAATGCATACAAACCTTTGATTAATAAATCAGGTAATTTAGCCAATAAAGGATAAATAAAGAACAAAACTAATAACAAAGGAAAATAAAGTAACACATTAAAGCTTATTGCTTCGGCTGCAAAATTATGGACTAGCGCATTAAGAAACTCCCCTGCTTCTCCTAAACTTTCTGAACGGAAGAAAATCCAAGCAAAACAGACATATTGAAAAGTAATGAAACGGGCTAACCAAGCAGAGCAATTAGTCAATCTATCTTTGCCTAAATACTTGTCTCCTATATTTAGTAACACTACGCCTAAAGCATGAATTACCCCCCAAACAATGAAAGTAAGATTAGCACCATGCCATAGTCCTGATAAAGTCATTGCTATGAATAAATTAACCTGGGTTCTAGTAAATCCTTTACGATTCCCACCTAGTGGTATATAGATATAATCTCTTATCCATAACGATAAACTAATATGCCAACGTTGCCAGAAATCTCTTAAATTATGGGCAATATAAGGCATATTAAAGTTAACTGGTAAAGTAAAACCTAACAATAATGCAATACCTGTTACTAAGTTAGTATAGCCTGAGAAATTAACAAATATTTGTAAGGTATAGCCATAAACGGCTAATAAAATATCTAGCGAATGATAACTAGTTGGATTAGCAAATACAGGATCAACAATATTATCCGCTAGCAAAGTATTTAAACAAAGTACTTTTATCAAAGCTAATAAAATAAGTACAAACGCCCTATTATAATTACCTATCTGCCGTTGCTCTGTTACCGTAATCTGTGGCAAAAAGTCTTTAGCTCTATTGATAGGGCCTGCAATTAAACTAGGGAAAAAAGCTAAAAACAACATGAAATCTAGTGCAGAAGGAATATTAATTTCTTTCTTTTTTAGTGAAACTAAATAACTTATCGAATGAAATGTATAAAAAGAAATGCCTATAGGTAATAAAATTTCTACTCCAGGAATTGCGTAATTAATACCAAGCGCCATCAGCAATTCTTGCAATTGCACTCTGAAAAAATCAAAATATTTAAAAAAGCACAGATTAACTAATGATGCAGCAATAGCTATGGCTAGCCATAATCTGCTATATTTACTATAAAAAATAGCGAATGATAAAGCATATAAAACAAAACTATATGCTATTAAAATAGCTAAAAAGTTAATATTAAAAGTGGCAACTATGGTATAACTGACCACCAATAATAAGATATTTTGATAACGGGGTGTTTTAGCTAATGCCCAATAAATTATAAAAAATAATGGGAATAACACACTAAATTCAATAGATAAATAACTCACAGTAACTCAAATAGATGTTTGCTTAACTTAATTAGTTATAAAAATACCCTATATAAATAGGGCATTTAAAAAATGTAAGGATACTCTAACTTAATTCTTTAGAATAGTAGCTATAAATATAAATTTTCTAGTACTTTATATTAAAGAATACAATTATAATTCCATAGTTTGTTTGAAATTATGGTATTAATATAATTAACTATTTATACTATTGTCGTTATAATATTGTTTTGTAACAAATAGTTCCGATGTTAATAAAGAGAAAGGATTTTAAATGTCTAGAATACGCAATTTTATTATTTTATTGGTAATAATAGCCTCCGCTTTAGCGGGAGGAATAAAAGGGTTGTTATATTACTATACCAATAAGGCAGCTAAAGATATCCAAAACACTTTACCACCTGGTATGTTTAGCTATGGCAGTATCAGTACACCACTAGATGGCAAAGTCAGCATCAATGATATCAATATAGCTTTTGCTGGGGAAATTATCAAAATCAAAAAAGTAGCATTGCATTCAAACAATATATTAGATCCCATACAACTTATGATAAAAAACTGGGGAAATACTATTCCTAAAGAGCTAGGAGTGAACATACAAGGAATTAACATTAGCACCAGTACATTA
>CALYQH010000222.1 GCA_945283395.1 uncultured Ventosimonas sp.
ATGCAGATGGGGCAAGACTACAACAAGGTGTTACTGACCATGAAGGGGCTATATTATTTAATCATATTCCAAGCATCAAAGAATACAACGTAAAACTGGTTAATGGGCATCAATACACGTTTAGCTTACAAGATCAAGAAAGCCAGCCACTACAACAAGAAGATCAACTAGGTATGCAAGGATACCGCCGATTTGAACAATCGATGGATACAGTAGAACCACTAGAAACGGATACAGACTATAGATCAGCTTTTGCTAACCCAAGTAACAAAGATAAAGTATAGGAATCGAACATGGCAGAGCAAAACCAACCCACCTATTCACAAGAAAAGATTAATATACCCAACCCGATGGATGGACAAAAACCATCAAGCCAACCCAATACTACGATAGTTCATGCTACGCATGATTGGTTTGCTAAACAGAGCTTTTATAAACCACGAGCAGGTATTGAAGTAACCCCTCTTATTTGTGGAGAAGAAGCATTTGCAGCTATTCATGATGCTATCAATACATCCAAACTCTCAGTTGATATTATTATCTGGGGATTTGACCCTAGTATGGAGTTTAAACCCAACACAACAGGCGAAAAAATAGGTGAACTATTAGAGCGTAAAGGAAAAGAAGGGGTAAGAGTCAAACTACTGGTGTGGAAAAATGCGCTTACAGCACCCTTCGAAGATACACTCCCCGGTGATGGCTCCTCTGGTAAAGGGGGCAGTGCCAAACCAGCCACAGATCATACAAAACAACTAGTCCAACTAGACGAGCTAAAGAAAGAGAATACCGTACATGGTATTTGGGTTATATAAGAGATGACGGCCAAAAGACCATAACTAAGAATAAAATACGGGAACTAGACGGGCAAATAGCCGAGCTTGAAGCAAAGACCCAAGGCTATGGTAAATACTCTAACTCAGGAGCGCCCAAACACTCACCAGAGTTACAAACCTATACAAGAGGTTGGTTTGCTAGAGTAAATACACAAAAAATGCCAAATGTCCTCTTTGAGACCCGTGACTTTACAAAAGCTTACCGACTTAATATTGCAAGGAATGCCGTAAAAGCTGGAGCTGGGGGGGGTTAATGGGAACAGCCTTAACCGACACCGCAAGCCACCATCAAAAACTGGTACTTATAGACTATGAAGACCCTCAAAATGCAGTAGGCTTTGTGGTGGGACATAACATGCACCGCCATTACTGGGATACAAAAGACCACTACTTCTATGATGATGCTAATCGAGCGCCCGGTTTTGGGCCTTGGCAAGACATTTCAAGTAAAGTACGTGGCCCTATCCTATACGATATCAATAACAACTTTGTTACAGCTTGGGGCCGCGCTAAACACAGTAGCCAACTGTACCTTGATCGACAAGATATAAAAAGCAGTGACTTCCCAACCTATGGCAAACTCACCGCACAATTTTGTAGAACACAGCCACAAGATATTCTTCGTGATGAAAAAACAGGAAAAGGCGAAACCGACACCTCTATTCTAGAGATTTATTTAAAAGCACTTGGTAATACACACAACTATGTATACATGGAAAATCAATACTTTCGCTACAAACCGTTTGCTGAATTATTAATACAGAGGGCGCAAGAATTAAGAGACGCACGTAAAGATCAATCAAGTGTCAATAAAGATGAAAATATCTACCTTTTTGTATTAACCAATGCCCCAAAAGCTAGCACTGCATCACAAACAACCTATGAAACAATGGATGTGCTAGGCCAACAACAACTGATGCCAGAAACACAACGCCAAAAGTATCAAGATGATCTAAAACAAAGGGCTATTCTCTCAGAAGCGACTAAAGGAGGATATACCTCCCCTGATCAATCAGAGCTATCAACAAAAGACAAAGAGCGAATTGAAAAAGTTAAAACACCACAAGATATTCAGAAAATGACCCAAGACGTTGAAGGGTAAGATATTGAGGGAAAAGAAGGCGAAAAACCTTTTGAACTACAAGAATTACCCGGGCTAAAAGTAGTTATTGGGGTACTAACCGCTGATAGTTCAATTCAAAAAGCAGATCATTCACCACAGGTTAATTGCCAAATGAACAATCCAGCCAGCCGTTACAACTACGTGGAATACCGTGATATTTATATCCATTTAAAACTGCTTATTGTAGATGATATTCTAACAGTTATTGCTTCGGCTAATATCAATACTCGTAAGATGTGGACAGACTCAGAGTCAGGGATTTCCATCCCCTACCCTGCACTAGCTCATCAAATAAGGGCCGAGCTTTGGACTATGCACGCAAAGCAATCTGTTGACAATACTACTAATAATGCTTCAAAAGTCATAAGATGTGATGCCAGAGCTAATTATGAGCGTTGGGATAAGCTAATGAATAATAACTGGAAACACAAAGCCAAAAGTGAGCCCTTAGAATGTCATCTTACCCGTTTTTGGGATGACCAATCCCCTAACTTTATGGTGATAGATTAAGATGAAAACAAAACATTCATTGGCATTAATAGGGGCAAGCATATTAATAGCACTTGGTATTTATTACTACCCTAACCCTAATACCTCAATAACTCAATCTCAATCAGTAGGAAAAAGCCCTATGAACTACCCAGAATTTCATTGCGCTTTAGAAAAAGACCACACCCCTGCCATTACCCCAGAAGCGGATAAATACTACCAAGAAGCCAGACGCTTAGAGAAAACCAGAGGCTGGGAAGATTGGCCAGCGATTGTTAATAACTATGAAAAAGCTATAGAGCTTAATCATTGGAAAGCGATGAACAACCTAGCCATCCTCTATGGTAAAGGAGGCTATGGCAAGGCAGATTATGATAACGGCAATGTTGAAAAAAGAAACCCAATCGGTGTTAAACCAGACAGAGCCAAACAACTGGCCATCTATGCAAAAATGGTAGAACTAGATATACCGCTAGGCTATTACAACTGGTCGTTAGCTATTCGTAAAGGCTATATCCCCAATACCCAGAAAGGAGACGCAACAGCCTATATGTTTAGAGCTGCTGAGTTAGGTAGCCCACAAGCCCAAATTTACCTAGGTAACTACTTTGCTTTTGGTTTGCCTACCTATGAACAACGGGATGATATTGCTGATCAATACTTTCGTTGTGCGGGTAGGCAGGATAATATAGAAGCATTATTGCAAGTTTCTAGATTCTACAAAATTGCAAAAGATAACTATCCACTAGGTGCTTTTTATCTCCAAAGAGCAGCTTCTTTGGGTAGTAAAGAAACTGCTAGGGTATTAATTGATATCTTTAACAAAGACACTGAAAAGTTTGGCTATCAACCTGACCCAAAATTAGAAGCTTTTTATAGTGATTTATATAATCAGTTAAGGGCAAACTCTGAACTAACCTTTCCAAACCTACTTAAAGATCATCCTTTACCCCGACATCCCACTCAAGAATATGATGCTGATAACACAGAGGTAAGACCAGATTATTGATGATAATAAAGAAAGAGGTAATATAAAAGTTTCCTCCTTTTTTATATTGACCGCTCCTGTAGCTATTCTTCTACACTCACAAAATAAAAATCTAATATTTTATAATTATTATTTAACAACTTTGTAATTTAGGACGAAATTAGGACGGTAATTAGAAAAATAAAATTGAGAAGAAATATAAAATAATATAACTTGTTGATTTAATTGGTCGGGACGGAGTGATTTGAACACTC
>CALYQH010000223.1 GCA_945283395.1 uncultured Ventosimonas sp.
GTTGATGTTAATTATACTGTTGAGGAGCAGCCATCAGGTTCTATTTCTGCCTCAGTAGGATTTGCGCAAAGTTCTGGGTTAGTCTTGGGTGGTGCCATTAAACAAGAAAATTTCTTAGGATCTGGTAATAAAGTAGGTATAGGACTAACACGGAGTGACTATCAAACAAATATTAATTTCAGTTACTTAAATCCTTATTGGACGGTAGATGGAGTAAGTTTAGGCTATAATGTTTTTTATAGAACAACTGATTACGATAAGCTAGATGTAGATTATACCGACTATTCAGTAGATAGTTTTGGTGCTGGTTTTAGCTTTGGCTATCCTATTAGTGAAACGTCTAATGTTAGTTATGGTTTTACTATTCAAAATGACCATATTAAACCTGGTAATTCAAGTGCTGATGCAGTTTATGACTTCGTAGATGATAATGGCAAGGATTATCTTAACTATAAGTTGAATTTAGGATGGGGTAAATCTACCTTAAATCGTGGCTTATTACCTACCAGAGGGGCTTCTCAATCAGCTTCTGCTCAGATTGCTATTCCCGGTAGTGATCTTACTTTTTATAAACTAGATTATAGTGCTCAACTTTATAAGCCGATAACTGATGATTATATATTAAGGTTTCATACTGAGTTAGGTTATGGCGATGGCTATGGTTCAACCAATATGTTACCTTTCTATGAGAACTACTATGCTGGCGGTTATAGTTCCGTACGTGGCTTCAAAGATGGTTCATTAGGCCCTCGTGCTAGAGCGAGTTTGAGATATTATAACCCTAGGTATGCAATGTATTATGATGATTGGGATGATGACGATAACCCATTCGGTGGTAATATTTTGATCACCGGGGGAATTGAATTAATTGTCCCAACGCCATTTGTGCCCGATCAACGAACGGTCAGAACTGCACTGTTCTGGGATGCGGGTAATGTCTTTAGTAATAACTGTGCTTCTTCATTAGAAGATTGTAAGCGGCCAAATTTAGGTGATATGGCAAGTTCAGTAGGTGCTAACTTTACTTGGGTGACTGCTTTTGGCCCGTTAGGCTTTAGTTTGGCCCTACCAATTAAGAAACCTAATGGTGCAGATACACAAATTTTCCAATTTTCATTGGGACAGACCTTTTAATAGTATGAGCTCTAGTAGGAGTAGTTTTTATGGGTAGATTTATCAAGCTGGTGTTAGTAATGTTGCTAGTGATTAGCGCACCAGTTTATGCCGATATGAAAATAGCGGTACTTAATTATCAAATGGCATTATTGGAATCTAATGTTGCTAAGAAATATGCAGTAGACTCTGAAAAGAGATTTGGCCCTAGGATACAAAAATTAAAAGCATTAGAAGAAGAAGCTAAACGTTTGCAAGATAATTTAATTAAAAATGGTGTAAAAGTTAAACAGGCTGAAAGGGAACGCTTAGAGCTTGAATTTAACCAAAAAGTACGTGATTTTCAAGTACAATCTAAAGAGCTTAATGACAGTAAGTTAAAAGCTGATCAAGATATGCTAAAAATTATTAAACCTAAATTAGATAAAGCCGTAGAAGAAGCATTAAAAGCCGGTGGTTATGATTTAGTATTAGAAAGTGGCGCAGTTGTCGATGTTAAGCCACAATATGATATCACTAAAGAAGTCATAGATAGATTAAATAAAATGCAATAAGGCCAAGATCGAATGCCAAAATATACCCTAGCGGAATTGGCTGAAAAGTTTGGAGGTTCAGTTCAAGGTGATGCTAATTATATAGTGAGTGGGTTAGCCAGTTTACCTTCAGCGACCAAAGATGATCTAAGTTTTTTAGCTAATGGCCAATATAAAAAGTTTCTGTTTGAAACAAAAGCTGGAGCTGTTTTATTAAACCCTGAACATGCTTCTCATTATGCGGGTAATGCTATAGTCTCAGATGATCCTTATCTTACTTACGCTAAAATATCTTATTTATTTGATACTAAACCTATTGCTAGTGCTGGCATACATCCTACTGCTTGTATTGCAGATTCAGCACAAATAGATGCTACGGCTTGTATTGGTGCTTATGTAGTTATTGCTGAAGATGTAGTGATAGGCGCTAATGTGAACATTGGTGCTCATAGTTTTATAGGTGCACGTTGCATTATAGGTGAGGGTGGCTGGCTAGCTCCACGGGTAACTCTTTATCATGATATTAAAATTGGCAAAAGAGTAGTGATCCAATCTGGTGCTGTTCTTGGTGGTGAAGGCTTTGGTTTTGCTATTGAAAAAGGCAATTGGTTTAGAATTGCTCAAATAGGGGGGGTAACGTTAGGGGATGATGTCGAGGTAGGTGCTAATACTACTATCGATAGAGGAGCTTTGGCTGACACTATTTTAGGAAATGACGTCAAATTAGATAATCAAATAATGATAGGTCACAATGTGCAAATTGGTGATCATACTGCTATGGCTGCTTGTGTAGGTATATCAGGAAGTACCAAAATAGGTAAAAGATGCATTGTAGGCGGCAGTGTAGGCATGGCAGGTCATTTGACTATTTGTGATAATGTTATATTAACAGGTATGACTATGGTAACAAGATCCATTAGTGAACCTGGCACTTATTCTTCTGGGACCTCCATGCAAACTTCTTCAGAGTGGCGAAAAAGTGTAGCTCGTTTTCGCCATTTAGATGAAATGGCGCATCGTATTCAACAGCTTGAAAAGAAATTAATAGAATTGGAACAAAACAGTCAAGGTTCAGATTAACTCCTAGATTATGTTTTATACTTATATGATATATCAAAAAGGTTTGTACTGATGAAGATGGATATAAAAGAAATTTTTGAACATTTACCGCAACGCTACCCATTTTTATTGGTAGACCGAGTTGAAGAGTTAGATATTACAGGCGAAGTCAAAACCATCCGAGCTTATAAGAATGTTACTATTAATGAGCCATTTTTTGAAGGCCATTTTCCCGGTCATCCTATTATGCCTGGGGTGTTAGTTTTAGAAGCGATGGCTCAAGCGGCAGGAATTTTAAGTTTTAAAATGATGGGACAAAAACCTGCTGATGGAACGCTTTATTATTTTGTAGGTACAGATAAGTTGAGAATTCGTCAACCTGTATTTCCTGGCGATAAATTAGAGCTAAGAGCAAAGTTTTTAGGTGCTAAACGCACCATCTGGAAATTTGAATGCCAAGCACTAATAGATGGTAAAGAAGTAGCCGCATCAGAAGTGATTTGTGCGGAACGGAAATTATGACTTTGATTGATCCACGTGCCATTATAGATCCTAAAGCTAGATTAGCAGATGATGTGAAGGTAGGACCATGGTCTATAATAGGTCCAGATGTTGAAATAGGAGCGGGTACTGTTATCGGTCCTCATGTTATTATCAAAGGCCCTACTAAAATAGGTTGCAATAATCATTTTTATCAGTTCGCAACGGTTGGCGAAGATACCCCAGATATGAAATATAAAGGGGAGCTAACTAGGTTAGTAATAGGTGATCGCAATATCATTAGAGAAGGAGTTACTATTCATCGTGGCACTATCCAAGATCGTAGTGAAACAACGATAGGTAACGATAATTTAATTATGGCTTACGCTCATGTTGGTCATGATTGTGTAATAAGTAATCATGTGATTATGGTCAATAATTCTGGTGTAGCAGGACATTGCTATGTTGGGGATTGGGCTATTTTAGGCGGTTAT
>CALYQH010000224.1 GCA_945283395.1 uncultured Ventosimonas sp.
AAGGATATATTATGACTTGTTTAATTTACTAGTTAAGTAATTTTCCGTTAACCACAAAGCAATAGAGAATAATTGTTAATAATTGGTTGGTAAATTGCATATATTTTATTGTGATTTTTATAAGTTGAAGATAAACCTCTTAAACCTCCTATAGCTATTTGTTAGCAAAGCTAATCTAAACTTGTCTTAGGATATTTATTATATCTAGTTCTTTGTAATATGAGAGACTCATGTTTGGGGGCTAAAGATAAAGCATAGTTTAAGCCATGATCGTTGGAAATATTAAAAAACTAATTTATGTAGTTTTTTAATTTTTTTATTCTAAAAATAATGATTCCTATTATTATTTGGTAATGCGCTAAATAGCTATACTGCAATTAATATAGAGATAGCATTATAAAATGATTACAAATTTTTTAGGTAATGAATTTAAAACAGCATAGCGAATTGTCAAAACAACTGTTATAGTAGCAATCAATTTTATTTCTTTGTATCTATGGTAGTTACTATGAGTAGTAAGATCAAGGATGTAGATTTACACCATTTGCGCATTGAACCTATTAATGAGACTGTTTCTTCACAGCAAGAAATCAGTTCAACTCCTATTGTTGATTTAAATAATGTCAAAGTACTAAAAACTGATGATGTTTATCAGCATGCTTGTAATATTACAGCTTGGCAACAACTCTATGATCAATTAAAACCCGGAAAATTTACGGGTCAGCTTGATGAGTGCTGGTTTGAAGGAATACAGTTTTTTAAAGAATATACAAGTTCTGCGTTACGCCAATCTTGTATGGTTTGGCCTAAAGCCGTTTGGTTAGGGATTCCTCCGCTTAGTGAAACTATAGATGGCTATATAGGTTCGCAAATTATTTCTAAGCACACTATTGCCATTAGAGAGGGTGGGAAGGAATTTGAGCTTAATACCCCTGATGATTATACTATTATGGGATTAGTTGTTGATTTGGATGTGCTAATAAAGCATATCAGTTGTGTATATAAAGAATATGAAGATTATGTATTACCATTTTTGAGCTACACTACGTTAGAAGTTAATTCTTTACAAAAACAATATATATGTCAACTTATCCAACAAGCATTATTGGCAGGGATGGATAATTCGAACTTAACCCATCATCCCTCTATTATTAAAACAATAAGACAAGATTTACTGGATAATCTTGCCCACTTGCTTTTCACTTCAAAACAGGTAGACACAAAACTATCACGTACTAGAGTGAATTATCAAAAGATAGTGACAAAAGCCCGAGATTATGCATTAGATCACCCACAAGATATCATTACCGTATCTGATCTTTGCGAGTATTTAAGTGTTAGCCGTCGTACATTACAAAATTGTTTTCAAGCTGTGTGGGGAATAAGCCCCTATGCTTATTTGAAAGCTATTAGGCTTAATGCTGTTCGGCGCGAACTTGAAAGCCGTTACTCAAAACATAGAACTGTGCAGGATGCCGCTATGGCTTGGGGATTCTGGCATATGAGTCAATTTGCTATTGATTATAATAATTTATTTGGTGAGTTGCCATCTCAGTCATTAGCTGCTAGAGGGCATTTACAAACTTACTGGTTATAATTTGGGTGAGTTTTCGGATAATTATACAAGCTATAATTGTTTTACTGTATCTATTAGTTAAACAGTTCAATAAAAGAGGTGGTGAAGTTAGCTTGATAAGCAAGACGCGTAATTAAAGCCATCTTCAAATTCTTACTCGAAATAAATAACCAATATTAATTAGTATAGACTGCTCTTTGGTTATTACTAATACTTCGGTTTTAATGAACAAAATACTATAGAACTATTAATTCTGATAATAAACTACCAAAAAAATTATAGATAATTAACATAATAACTAGGCAGTATTATATTATTTCGGTAACTGATTAGATAAAGAAAAATAATTGGTTAATTTTCATTGATCAAATAGAATAATGTTATTTAAATAAGTTTATCAATTTCTTTAATCCTTTTTGAAATTTGCTAATGTATATTGTTTATTTGAAGCGTTATTTAAAGTGATTAATAAGTCAAGTTAGTTAGCTATTGGTTTTATTGCATAGAATAAATAATTTAGTTTTATTTTGTAAAAAGGTCACAAAACTGCCCTATAATAGGATAATAGCTTACCGTAACCAAGAGTAAACAAAAAAGGTTAGTTTTAGGAAGGAGTTTATCATGACTAATCCCAATGTTGTTTTTATTACAGGAGCCACTTCTGGGTTTGGAGCTGCTGCTGCGAAACGCTTTGCTCGTGAAGGATGGGCTGTTATTTTAACAGGAAGACGATTTGAAAGATTAAAGCATCTTAAACAAGAGCTTTCTAAAGAAACACAAGTATATATTGCTGCCTTAGATGTGCAAGATGCTGAAGCTGTAAACAAAGTAATTTCAGAGTTACCTATAAATTTTAAACAAATTAAAGTGTTGGTTAATAATGCAGGTTTAGCTCTAGCGCCTGAACCCGCCCAAAAAGTTGTCTTACAAGATTGGCATACTATGATAGATACTAATATTAAAGGTTTAGTTAATGTCACTCACGCCTTACTTCCAATCCTTATAAAAACTGGTAAAGGCGCATCAATTATCAATTTAGGTTCGGTTGCTGGACTGTGGCCTTACCCTGGAAGTCATGTTTATGGGGCTACTAAAGCCTTTGTAAAACAATTTAGCTATAATTTACGTTGTGATTTACTAGGAACAGGTGTTAGAGTAACGGATATTGCGCCTGGCATGGCAGAAACAGAATTTACTCTAGTCAGAACTAAAGGCGATCAACAAGCTTCTGACAAACTTTATAATGGAACGACACCATTGCAAGCTGAGGATATTGCCGAGCAAATATATCATATAGCTACATTACCAGATCATATAAATTATAATAGAGTAGAAATTATGCCTGTCCGTCAAGCATGGTCTCCTTTTGCTGTTAATAGAGATAAATAACAAAGGCCAATAATAATTGGATAGCGTTTGACTATTTTCTAACTGATTGTAATTTTATAAAGAGCTATTTTTTTAAAAGCATTAATTTCTGAATTATTTATTTTAGCTATACTCTAATAACAACTACTTTTATATTTGAAAATTGCTGTTATTAACTAATCTAGCGGTGTTCAATTAATTTATGATAAATATATTACGCGTATTAACCATTATTTTTATGTTGTTTTTAGGTTCGCTTTCAATAGCTGCGCCTAACATTAATACGAAACTTTCAATATCTGTAACCAACTCTTTAACTAATAATAAAATTGAGCCTGAAGCTTTGTCCTTAGTAGCTATTCCTTTAACTGGTAATGGTACAGCTACTTATGTGAATGCTGACTTAGCTGTTAATCCAGCCTCCACTATGAAGCTTTTCACTACTTATGCTGCCCTTGAATTATTAGGACCTAACTATAGATGGCGCACGGCCTTTTTTACCGATAAAGATGCAGAAATAAAAGACGGTGTACTGCGTGGTAATCTTTATCTTAAAGGTGGTGGAGATCCAAAACTAAGTATGGAAAGATTATGGATGTTACTTAGAGAGTTGAGAAATAATGGAGTTCATACTATTACAGGTAATTTAATATTAGATCATAATTATTTTAGATTACCGGAATCAAAACCTTTTTTAGATGATAGTAGCGAACCTTATCGAC
>CALYQH010000225.1 GCA_945283395.1 uncultured Ventosimonas sp.
TAGTCAGCAAACAATTAAACTAGCACCTGTTATCAAAGCCCCTGCTTGGTTTAATGCAGAGCAGTTTGTAACTGCGGCAAAACAGCATTTTATGGCATTACAAGGTCATTGGGACGCTAATGAAATGGATAAAATAGCTGAATATGTAACGCCTGAATTACTCACTTTTTTAAAACAAGAACGTGCTGAAGCAGGCAATGGCTTTCAATCTACCTATATAGATAACTTAAACGTGGTATTAGATGGGGTAGATGATGATGCTGAAAAAACAGTAGCTACTTTAACTTTTACAGGCATCGCAAAAACTTCACGGTTTGATGAGGGTGAGGCTTTTAATGAAAGCTGGCGGATGGAGCGTGAGCAAGGTGAGAATAAACCTTGGTTAGTCGCTGGTATTCGTCAAAATATGTAATAGTTTGCATAGTTAAAACGGCAATAGATTTATGTTATTGCCGTTTTTTTATGCGTTAATGATAGTTGTTATTCGTTGCCAAATAGCAGTTAAACCATCACGTCTTGAGCTTGATAATTGTTTTGTAAGTTTTAGTTGTTTAAACCAATCAAATAGTTCAACTTGTGATATTTCGTTACTAGTTAATCCATTGATTCGAGCTAATAATACAGCTAACAGTCCGCTGACTATTCTTGCTTCACTATAGGCTCGGAAATACCAATAATGATCGACTTGTAACGTAGCAACCAGCCAGACTTGACTTTCACAACCATGAATTCGATTAACCTCAGTTAATTCAGTAGCTGTTAAAGGAGCTAGCGTTGTGGCCGCTTGCATTAATAAGCGCATAGTTTGTTCCCAGCTGCTAGCTGTGCTGAATGTATGGAGTAGCTCTTGGGCAGCAATGGGTAGTGTCATGTTAGTAATGCTATGGCTTTATCTAAAGCAATTAAAAATTGCTTTATGTCAGTTAAGTTATTGTACAAGGCTAAGGATACTCTAGTTGCGCCTGTTAAGTTTAGTTCTTTATAAAGGGGCATACAGCAATGTTGCCCAGAGCGAACAGCAATGTTTTGTTCAGCTAATAAATGGCTTAAATCAGCAGGATGAATGCCACTAATATAGAAGCTTGCTAAAGCTTTTCTAGGGTTACCCAAAATATGCAGGTTGGGTCTTTGTCTTAATTCGTTAAGCAGATAAGTTAAGAGAGTATGTTCATAATGGTCTATAGCCGTTCTATCTTGTTCCTTAAGATAATCTAAGGCTGCCCCTAGCCCTAACACTGAACCTATAGCAGGTGTGCCTGCTTCAAATCCTAAAGGTGCAGCACGAAAGCTAGATTCATAATAATTAGCGGTGAGAACCATTTCGCCACCTACTTGCCAAGGTGTTAAACTAGCTAGTAATTCAGGTTTGCCATAAAGCACCCCCACTCCTTCTGGAGCATAAAGTTTATGCCCTGAAAAGGTATAAAAATCACAACCTAGCGCCTGTACATCAGTTACTTGATGAACAATGCCTTGCGCACCGTCTATCACGCTGATAGCATTATTTTGTTTGGCTAGTTTAATAAGAGCTTGAATAGGTTGTATAGTGCCAAATACATTAGACATTTGACTAATAGCAACTAATTGAGTTGTTTCGTTAATAATCTGTTTGGACGCTTCTAGATCTATGATGCCTTCTTGAGTAATGGGTAAAATCACAAAATCTAAGCCATTTCTTTTAGCTAATTGTTGCCAAGGTAATAAATTAGCATGATGTTCTAAGCCACTAACCACTATCTTACCTTGTTTAGGAAGACTAGACTCTAGACCATAGGCTAATAAGTTAATAGCTTCTGTACTGCTACGAGTAAAGATAATAGTTTCGTCACTAGCGGCATTTAATAATTTAGCTACCTGCAGGCGCACTTCTTCAAAAGCAGCTGTTATTGTTTGGGCAAGTGGATATTGTCCCCTATGAATATTAGCGGCTCCTTGCTGGTAATAATGAGTAAGCCGTTCAATAACAGCATAAGGTTTTTGCGAAGTGGCAGCGCTATCAAGCCAAGTCGTATGTTCTTGTGCAAAATGTTGGAAGGCGGGAAAATCATCACGCCAATTAGTTTGGAATGAAGGATTATGTGTCATGCAATGAAAACAATTTAAAGTCTAGTGAGCTATTTTAGCTATTTTCTTATTATAAGGGCTAGTATTTTGCTTATATGTGTTGCTTATCAGGCTAATGTCTTATTGTTTTGATAACCATACTAAATTAATCTTAACTGGCAATGTTATCTAGTAAAAGTTACTCCCTTAAGGCCGTACAGGATGTACGGTTTTTTTTATAATAATAATTGCTAATAATCTTAAGTTCATTGATACTAGCGACTACAAATGTTCATGGCGGATCGTAATTATGACAATAGTCAATAGTTATCAACAAATAGCAGAGAGCTTGTTGGCTCGACCTTTAACTCCTGACGACGGTTTTAGTCTTAAGCTATTGCGCGAAGTAGAACGGCGCTTAGCTAAAAAGTTGCCAGAACCTTTAATTTCTTTATATTCGACCATAGGGCGACTGCCTCAATTTATGAGTGCTTTTCAATTATTCGCTTTGCCTGAGCAGCTTTATTATGAACAAGATTTACTGATTTTCTTAGAGGAAAATGAAGGGGTTTGCTATTGGGGGGTAGATGATCAGCTAAATGTATTTCAATGTGAAGAGAATTACGATCGTTATGATCTAAAGTTAACATTAGCAGAATTTTTACAAATTATTCTTTATTATCAAGTAGCGCAAAGTGCTGAATATGTCTATTGTTCTAATTTATTAGATCAAGAGCTAGCACCTCTGTATCAGGAGGATAACTGGCAATTAGTGGTTAATCAAGATGACCTAGTGATCTATCATTTAAAGACTTATCTTATTTGGTTTTTTAAAGATGAGGATGGCGAAGTGTTAGATGATATAGTTTATTTTGTCAGCTTGTTAGAAATTCCCCAACAAATGATAACTAAATATGTATTAGAAGAGTTATAGTAGAAAATTAGCTAGAAGTTAAGGAACAAAATGACTGCTCAATCTAAGAAAAGGTTAATTGTTGGCATTACCGGCGCTACTGGATTTATGTATGGTGTTGAGGCACTGCGTATCCTGAAGAAACTGGGTGTGGAGAGCCATTTAGTTGTTACTAAACCTGCTGAAATAACTCGTGAATATGAAACTGATTTTTCTCGTGAATACGTGCGGAATTTGGCTGATGTTAATTACAGTATTACCGATATAGGTGCAGCTATAGCCAGTGGTTCATTTAAAACTATGGGTATGCTGATAGCTCCCTGCTCGGTGCGAACCTTAGGGGAGATTGCCAATTGTATTTCTTCCACCTTATTAACTAGAGCTGCCGATGTGGTGTTGAAAGAGCGACGTAAATTAGTTTTGATGTTACGTGAAACACCTTTGCATGCAGGGCACCTTAAGCAAATGTTAGCAGTTACTGAAATGGGGGGAATTATTATGCCACCTGTTCCTGTTTTTTATGATAAGCCTAAAAGTTTGCAGCAAATGGTTTATCATAGTGTTGCTAGAGCATTGGATTTGTTTGATTTAGATGTAGTTGATTTGCCTCGCTGGGGTGAAACAATAAAACCTTGTTAAGCCTTTAATGATTTATTTTATCTTTATAAAGTTGATGCTTATAAAATGACTAAACCTTT
>CALYQH010000226.1 GCA_945283395.1 uncultured Ventosimonas sp.
TTCTCGACCTCCAGCAGTGATACGAAAAATAATAGCTAAAAAGAAAGGAATACCTATTAAAGAGGTAATGATACCCACAGGGATTAATACACCATGTACTATATTTTTAGAAATAATAGCAGCAAGTGACATAATCAATGCCCCAGCAAGGGCACTAGCTGGCAAATAAAATCTATGATCTTCACCAAACAACATACGCGCTATATGAGGGCCTACCAAGCCAATAAAACCGATAGTCCCAACAAAAGCCACGGCTAGGCCTGATAAGATACTGATTCTTAATAAACTAGCTAACCTTAATCTTTTAATATTAATACCAAAGCTTGCTGCCCTATCCTCGCCTAATCTTAAAGCTGTCAATTTCCATGCAGCCTTCATAGAACAAGGAAAGGCAATAGCGAAAGCTACTGCTAAAATAGTTAGATTTTGCCAATCAGCACGTGCCATACTGCCCATTGTCCAAAACACTAATGTTTGTAATGCCTCTGCAGTAGCTACATATTGTAATAATGCTACTAATGCACTAAAGGTAAAACCTATGGCAATACCGAACAACACAATCACATTAGTGTTAGCTTGCCGCCAACGAGCTAATATATCCAATAACAAAGTGGCTAACAAGGCAAATATAAACGCATTGCCAGCCACTAGCCATTTCGCCTGAATTCCTGGAACCCCGACACTCAGTACAATAGCTAAAGCTGCCCCAAAAGCGGCAGCATGGGATACTCCTAAGGTAAAGGGGCTAGCTAAAGGATTATTGAGTACTGTTTGCATTTCAGCACCTGCTAAACCTAAGGCAGCCCCTACTAAAACAGCCATTATTGCTTGCGGGAATCTAATATCCCACACAATAATTTGCGTTCCTTGACTAAAAGCCACAGGGTTAAGTATTACCTTCATAATATCCAGCAACCCTAAACCTGATGAACCTAATGACACATCTACCAGCAAACAAATAATAATGGCTATACTCAGTACCACTAGCCAAAACATCCGTTTATAAATAATTTTATGATAACTCTCCAGAGTACTTACTACGTCCTTTTTACTACTTTCGGTCATGAAGCATCCTTAAGATCAACCCAATAAGTTCCCTGTATATCGACAGGTAAGAATTGTTGTAATTCCTTGAAAGTCTCTTGTAGATCTACATCTTTAAATAATTCTGGATAAAACCATTTAGCAAACGCCTCAATGGCAATAATGTTATAAGGTGAATTGTAGAAATTATGCCAGATACCATGGGTATTCTCAACGCCGGTGATAGCGGTTAATGAGCTAATACCTTTACGGCCTGCTAATCTTTTTAAACTTTGTGCGGCCATTGCTTTAGTAACTCCCAAACCTTCTTTAAGACCTATCTTAGCATCGTTACCACCAGTACCACTCATAATATAAATTTGTGGGTCTACTGTAATAACATGTTCTAGCGCTATTTCACCAATAACAGCGGGTAAAACATCAGCTGCTAAATTGTGACCACCTGCTGCCTCGATAAATTCTCCAAAATTACCTTTACCAGCGGTATGACAACATGAAGTAGTTTTAACCTCCGGCAACATTTCAATAAATACCTTAGGACGCTTATCCTCAGGGATATTAGCTACTCTATCTTGAATACGCTTTAAATGCTTTTCATAGAAAGCTAAATATTTATTAGCCGCTGCTTCACGCTGTAATACTTTCCCCAAAATTTTTATGCTGGGAATAGTATTTTGCATAGGATGTTGCCGAAAATCTATAAATACCACTGGTACCCCAGACTTTTGTAATTTTTCCACTAATGGATTAGTTACACCTGGGCCATGCCCTGCAATCCCAAAAATAGCCACATCAGGTTGTAATGACATAACTGTTTCAGGATTAACACTTGCTTCTGAGCTTTGACCTATCAAAGGTATTTTCGCTATTTGCGGATATTTTTTTAAATACGCATTATAACCATTCTCATCGGTTACCTTTAACTCACCTTGCCAACCTATAATACGTTTAGTAGGATCAGCTTTATCTAAAATGGCTAAGCTGTATATCATCCTACCTTCACCCAGCAAAACTTTATCCACTTTTTTTGGCAGCTCAACTGTTTGACCAGTAATATCAGTAATAGTCTCCGCTTTAGCAATACAAGAAATAGCCAGTATACCAACCAGACAAAACTTTTTTAAGCTATTCAATTTTTTCATAGCAACAAACTCCTCCAAGGAGATAAATAGATCATATCACATGATAATAATTCTCAAATGATAATGGAAGTTATTAATTATATTTAGGCCCGCTTGTTACAAAAAAATTTTATATAGGGAAAATATTACCTACTGTATAAGTAACCAGCATGGTAATCATTCCTACCACTGTATTACGCAATACATTTGCCTTCCAAGGAATGTTTCCTAGATAAGCACTAACAAACCCAGTTACTATTAAGGCGATTAATACCGCTATAAAAGTTCCTACTATTTTTATAGACTCTGGCAACAAAGTAATAAATAGCAAGGGTAACAAAGCACCTGAAATAAAAGCAAACAAAGAAGATAAAGTAGCCTTACAAGGGCTCACATAATGTCTAGGACTAATATGTAATTCTGCTTCAGCATGTGCCGCTAACGCATCTTTATGCATTAACTCAATAGCTACTTGGCGCGCTAACTTTTCAGATAATCCTTTCTGATGATATATTTCAGCTAACTCATCTAGTTCACCAGCATAATCTGTTTTTAATTCATGCACTTCTTGTTTAATAGCAGCACGCTCAGTATCTCGCTGGGCGCTTACCGACACATATTCACCACCGGCCATAGAGAGCGCCCCAGCAAGTAATCCTGCTAAGCCAGAGGCTAAAATAGTCATATTATTAGCTGTAGCACCAGCTACCCCTATCACTATCCCCGCCGTAGAAACAATACCATCATTAGCTCCTAGCACACCGGCTCTTAATATATTTAGTTTATTTAGCAAATCACTATGATGTGGTTCTCGCTCTTGTAACCTTCTCATTGCTAATTACCTATTTAAATAATTCTCTACTCACCAAAGGTTTACCCTGCAAATGTATAGCTAATATTTGCCTCATTAAACGCTTAGCAGCGGCCAAAGCTGCTTTATCAGTCCAATCCGCCATACTCATAGTTAAAATTTCTCGGCCATAAAAAGCACCTGCTTGAAATTGGCTAATTTCTTGTAAACCACTTTCCATAGTAAATAAATAATAACTATCCGCTTTAATAGGTTGTCCCTCGCCAGTCTCCATCAATGAGAAACCATACCCTAATTCATTGGCTAATTGCCATTCAAAACTTCTTAGTAAAGGTTCTATATGAGTTTCATAGGTCAAATAAGTTAGTGTTTGTTGATATAGTTTAAAAAGACTTGGCATCGCATCTTCTAAAGGCAATAATCTAACTAATAATTCATTCAAATAAAGGCCACAGAATAGATTATTCCCCATTAACTTATAAGGTGCGGCTATGCATTCAATATAACCGACAGTTTTTAACTCGCCCTTTCCATAAAGGCTTATTTCTAATGGCATAAAAGGCCGGCCTATACTACCTACTTTACTACGCGCCTTGCGTAATACCGCTCTATAGCGCCCCTCTGGAGTAAAAAAATCCACTAGTGCACTAGTTTCTTTATAAGGCC
>CALYQH010000227.1 GCA_945283395.1 uncultured Ventosimonas sp.
TGGCTCAGAGTTCCTAATACTTATAGAGTTTTTTTGCATAATCTCAACCTATTGAGATGGATCATTAATACGACTAGGATTTGGTAATACAAGACTGCCACCTCGTGCAGTAAAACCCAATAAGTCTTAAACCGATAAATCAAAACTTAATTCAGCTAACCCTAATAATTTATCTTGTGCATTGATCTGATAACGATTATTGATATCCTCTAAGGTATTAGCCACGGCACCATGACTCAGCATAACGCCCTTAGGGGTGCCAGTTGAACCTGAGGTATAAATTATATAGGCCAAATCTGATGCTTTAATAGACGTATTAATTTGTGGTGGCCATTGTTCACTAGCTTTGATGTCTTGTATCTTAATAGTAGCTATAGAATTGGCATCATTTGAAGTATCTTGAGTAATAAGGGCTTTTGCTTGAGAACTTGCTAATATTATTTCCTGACGATTGCTAGGTTGGTTACTTGCTATAGGAACATAAACAGCACCTAATTGTAAGATACCTAACACTGCCATTAATTGCTCAGCACTTTTAGGTAAAATAATTGCAACTCTATCACCTGATGTAATGCCTAATTGCGTTAATTGTTCACTAACAGTCATAGCCATTTGCAAAATATATTGATAGCTGTAGCTAGCTTTACTATCTATGATGACAGTTGCTTGAGGCGTTTTAATAGCTTGTTGAATAATACCAGAACTAATATTAGGGTGAGGTGCTATACTGTGATAATGGATAATAGTCCGCTCAGGAAATAAAATATCATCAGTTGTATGCCATATCGCGGCATTATCGGCTAATTGATTAAGTAGTAAATAATAGGCCTCAAACATCGCATTAGCCATACCTTCAGGAAATATTCCTTGCCTAATGTCCCAAGTGATTTGTAGCCCACCATATTGATCTGTCACTTGGCAATCTAACCATACCTGCGGAGTCTGACTTATCATATAAGAAGGCTTAGGTAATATGTTTATATTTTTTTCTAAAAGTTGCGTAACACTTCCTATACCACTAGTAAAGACAATAGGCATAAGATCGTTACCTCGACCGCGTTGTTTCGCTAATTCTCTTAATACTTCTATACCTGAAAAGTTTCTATGATCTAAATCTTCAAAAATTTGTTGACTAATGATCTTAGTTCTTTCAATAAAATTAGTAGCACTATCGCTTTTAATAGCTAGCATAGTTAGGCTGGTAAAATCGCCTACAATATGATTTATTTCAGAATGAATAGCGGGTCTATTGAAAACAGTTAAGTTTAAGCAAAAATGTGATGTTTGGCTCCAACGTCCTATAATTTCTGCAAAAGCAGATAAAACCACACTAGTGGAGCTAACGCCTAAAGTTTTTGCTGTTTGGCTTAAAAATTCCCATTGCTTACTAGAGAGGTCATAGTGGTAGTGATCAAACTTGCGACTAATAGCTTGTTGATGCTGAGAAATAATTGGTAAATCAGGTCTGGCAGGAAAGTCTACTAGACGAGCAAGCCACCATGCTTTGTCTTTGTAATAATCAATTGATTGAGCAATTTCTTGTTCATAACAAATATAATCTCTAAAACTCAGATGTAAGGGTAACATTGGATAATTTGGGTTATCATAGAATTGCATCCATTCAAACAATAGAAGCTGTAAACTGGCATAATCAACCAAGGTAAAATCAACAGATAAGTGCAGAATGATAAGCTCATTGGTAATACTAAATTCAGGTTGTAAAATAGGCCACTTTGCTAGATCTATACAGGCATGATCTAAGCGTGCTCGTACAGTAGATAAATGCTGTTGAATTTCAATCGCACGGTGCTTAGTAAGATGATGAAAAGTTAATTTTTGGTATGGGGTATTTTTTAATATCCGCTGTTGATTATTATCTTCTATAATAGCCCTTAACATGGGATGTCTTTGTACTAACTTATTCCAAGCTTTCTCCAAAGTTATCAGATCTGTTGTGTTAGCTAATTGATATTCTAAATAGATATGGCAAGCATTACCGCCATATTCAAATGCTGAATTCCGACCTAATAGGTAAGCAGCTTGGATAGCTGAAAGGGGAAAGGGTTCATAAAGTTGTAGCGGATTAATAGTGAGTTTGGGGGGCGTTAAAAGAGCTAATAATAATGATTTTTGTTGTTTGATTTGTGCTAATAAATCCTCGTCTACAGCGCCTATAGGGGCTTTATAACGAAGTTGGCCAGCTTCTTTCCAGAGTTCTATATGCTTGGCCTTGCAGATACTCAGTAGTTGTTCAATGCTCATATTACACCTTCCTCTAGTGTTATATCTGAGTTATTGTCTTTTTGTTTTTCATTTATTATTTGCAGCATGCCAGCGATGGTAGGATTTTTATAAAAAGCGGGCATTCTTATTGTTATGGCTAGCTTTTCTTTAATTAAGGCTAATAATCTAGTAGCTAGTAAACTATCACCACCTAAATTAAAAAATGAGCTATCTTTACTGTTAATAGAGGTTTTAAGAATCTGTTGCCAACAGTTCAATAATTCAGTTTGCAATGAATTTTCTGGAATAAAGTCTGTTTCGCTAATTTGTTCAGTTTGTTGGGTAATGATAACAGTAAGCCATTGCAGCAATAGTTTTCTATCTATTTTGCCATTATTATTGAGAGGTAAAGTAGGTATTAACCATTTCTTTTCAGGCTTCATAGCCTCGGGTAAGTGCTCTGTTAGCCAGCAGTTTAACTCTTTATCAGTAAGAGCATGTGGATTGTTTTTTTGTGCCCAGATACCTACTACTTTGTAGCTTTGATAAAGATGGTTAATAGTAAAATATGTTGCTGCTAAATTACTAGTAATAGCTGGTAGTGATGTTAGTTTAGGCGGCTCTTTAGTTATTAATTCTGCGCTTATTAAACTTAATGGAGAGGGAGCAGTTAACTCTATTAATAAGAGATTTCCTTGTGGCTTTAATAATAACTCTGATAACTGTAAGCCTACTGTTGGTATTTGATAAGTATGAAGTGCAACAAAGCTAATAACGATATCAAAATAACATAAGTATTGACTGGCTAATAATTGGTGCGGCAATATCTGCACATGTGGTGTTATTTGACTGAAATATTTTGTTGCCTCATCTATTAGGGCAGCTGATTGATCAAAAAGAGTTACTTCAAAATTAGGATGATCTAACCAACTTAATAGCGTTTTGAATAATTGCCCTGCTTTACAATCTAGAATAGCTATTTTTAAGGGGTTAACATTATTTATTAGTGGATCTAGTAAGGGTTTCAACTGAGCTAAAATTACTTTAGTTTCTGGTAGTTGGCTTGCAATTGCTTGTGGAGCTAATAATTTATCTAATAATAATAAATTAGCTTCAGTATTTTGCAGAGCAATTTCTTTGATGGTTTGTTGCATTGTTATTAGGTCAGTTGTTGTCCAATTTAAAGCGGTAAGTGCTTCATCTAATGGAAGCGTAAGGTTTTGTTGTTGAGTTTCAAGCCACTCTTGCCATTTATTTCGTAAGTCTGAATTTATAGAAATTTCAGAGCTTAATGATTGTACTAATTCAATAGTAATACGTGATTCTAGTTTTGTGCTATCCAAAGCTAAGGTCTCAGCTAAATAGTTG
>CALYQH010000228.1 GCA_945283395.1 uncultured Ventosimonas sp.
GATAGCAGAGAATAATTGTATTGACACGGGAATATTTTCATAACAAGTTAGTTGTCGTTGCACTGTTAATAAAGTATTTTTTGCAGCCCCATAAGTTAATTTATCTGCTTTAGTGAGTAAAATATGAATAGGCATCTTACTGTTATTTGCCCAAGCTAATAACATCTGGTCGAAATCAGTTAATGGGTGTCTAATATCCATTAATAAGACAATTCCCGCTAAGCTCTTACGCTCTGCAAGGTAACTGCTTAAGTGTTTCTGCCAGTGCTCCTTCAAAGGTAAAGGGACTTTCGCATAACCATAGCCTGGTAGATCTACTAGTCGTCTTTGGTCAGCTATTGCAAAAAAATTAATAAGTTGGGTGCGCCCAGGCGTTTTAGAAGTTCTGGCTAAATTAGCACGTGTTAGGGTATTAATAGCGCTGGATTTACCCGCATTAGACCGGCCAGAAAAAGCTACTTCATATCCCTCATCAGCAGGACATTGCTTGAATTCAGCAGCACTTTTAATAAAAGCTGCCCTTTGGCATAAACCTAAAAATTTATTAACCGTCATCTAATTAACCCAACTTTGCTAACCTTTTCTCGTATTTATTATAGCGTGATCTTTATCAATCCTATTAATTAAATTCAGTAAATTAACGCTGCTTGCTGTTAAATAACCTAATAGTAGTTAGCTAACCTTTTGCCAATTTTTAATACTCTGTCACAAACATTACCTGCTGAATTATTACATTTCAATTTTAATAAGGTATCTTGCTGTTATATTATAAATAAGCTTTAATTCATTTTTAGTTATTATCAATGGAGATAAATATGCGTCGCTTTTTTATGGCAGGTCTCTTTGCGGTTACTGCTTTCTTTTATCTAAACGCATTTGCTCAAGTAGGAGTACTTGCATTTCCTGAACCTCGTGCTGGCAAAGAATATACTATATTAGACAATCCTGTACCTACCGCTGAACCTAATAAAATAGAAGTCACCGAAATCTTTTGGTACGGTTGCCCGCATTGTTTTCATTTAGAACCTATCATTAACAAATGGGCATCTAACTTACCGGAGGATATTCATTTTGTTCGTATGCCTGCCTTAGCTAGTAAACTCTGGAGTATTCATGGGCAATTATTTGTTACTCTTGATATCTTAAAAGCAGAAAATAAATTACATAGCGCTATTTTTGAATCTATCCAAACACGTAAAAATCTATTACTTAGCCCTGACGAAATGGCTAACTTCGTTGCAGAATACGGCATTGATAAACAAAAATTTTTAAACACCTATAATTCCTTTGGTGTTCAAACCGTCCTAGAAAAAGATAAGAAGCTGTTAGATAAATATGGTATAACAGGGGTTCCGGCAGTAATAGTCAATGGCAAATATAGAGTTGAATATAATGATACGGTTTTAGAACCACAATCTTTACTACGTATTGTTAACTATCTTATAAAGAAAGAACGGGCTACGCTAACTAATCATCAAACTTCCGGAGCAGAACCAACTAACTAGCATAAAATGCATGCTAACTATTTTGTAAAAACCTAAAACTATATTAAGAGTTAATAACCATGGGGCTAAAAATAACTAATAAAAAAATGGTGGCTACTTATGACACAGCTCAAGTTAATAATGACTGTAGCTCCCCCATTATCTCTCAAAACAAAGGACTAATGAGATTATTAACTTTTAATATTCAAGTAGGCAATAATACTAGCCAGTTTCACCATTACTTTACCCGAAGCTGGCAACATATTTTGCCCTATAAGGGACGAGTTCAAAATCTGCAAAAAATTGCTGACCTTATTCATAACTATGATCTTGTTGCCTTGCAAGAGGCAGATGGTGGGAGTTTACGCTCAAATGGTATCAATCAAATAGAATTTCTAGCCAAATCAGCTAATTTCCCTTATTGGCACCAACAACTTAATAGAAACCTTGGCAGAGTAGCTCAACATAGTAACGGCCTGCTAACTCGTTTTAAGCCTACTCTTATACAAGACCATCCACTACCTGGCATGAGAGGAAGGGGGGCAATTTTTAGCCGGTTTGGTGAAGGAAAAGACGCACTTGTAGTAGTGGTGATGCATTTAGCCTTACGCAAAAAAACTCGTAAAGAGCAATTAGATTACATCTATAACTTAATAGCTCCTTATCAACACTACATTTTAATGGGCGATATGAATGCTGGAACGTTAGAATTAAATGAGAGTACGGCCACTAATCACCTTGCTTTAGTATTGCCACAAACCCAAGCGACCTATCCTAGTTGGAATCCTAAACATTGTCTGGACCATATCTTATTAAGTCCAGAGTTGACAATAGAACAAGTCAGTGTTTTGCAAACCCCTATTTCAGACCACTTACCTATAGAAGTAGACATTCGTCTACCACCAGCTGTATTAGAAAGTATTACCCAGTTAACAAAATAACTCGTACAATTTACCAATTAACACTTGTTATGAGTATTCTATGAATGAAACGACTACTTATCTACTTATCCTTATTATTAGTTGCTGCTTGTCAACATAATCAACATATTACTATCAATAAAGATTACCACTCTATAGCTCAGGATAGCAGAATACAGTATATAATTCTCCATTATACCGCTAGTGATTTACAACATGCTCTCTACTTACTGACCAAAGGCCAGGTGAGCAGCCACTATTTAATAGAGGATAAACAAGGTCAAATATATCAATTAGTGGATGACCATAACAGAGCTTGGCATGCAGGTATTAGCAATTGGCAAGGGCGAACCTTTCTTAACTCAAGTTCAATTGGCATTGAAATAGTCAATAACGGCTTTACTGATACGGCCCAAGGTAGAATTTGGCATCCTTATTCAGAACAGCAAATTAAGGCTCTTATCGTATTATTAAAAGACTTGAAAGCGCGCCATAAGTTAGCTGTTGAAAACATCTTAGGACATAGCGATATAGCGCCACAAAGAAAAACCGACCCAGGCCCTTTATTTCCTTGGCGCAGGCTAGCTAAAGAAGGGCTAGCAGTCTGGCCAAATGAACAAGCCGTAGCAACCCAAACCGCTGTTTTCGATAAGTTAGGAATGCCTTCTACCCTTTGGATTCAGCAACACTTAGCCACTATAGGCTATCAAACTCCCCAAACAGGCACATTAGATGACCAAACTATCAAAGTAATAGCCGCTTTCCAAATGCGGTTTCAACCCGACTACTGTATAGGTATTCCTAATACTAGAACTGCTGCTCTATTAAGTGTTGTGGCTAGTAAAAACTTTACTATCCCTAAATAAATTTCTAACTTTTAGGAGAAAAAAGGGTCTATTTGCAAATAGACTATGCAATATCAACTGATAATGATTTTTATGTTTTTAAATGACGTTTAACAAAGTACCTAATTAATTAATGTACCTTCTATCTATAGGTTATTCATTATGTCTATTTCCACACTCATAAAGCTATTGATTGTTGCTTTCTTTGTATGGGGAGTGCTGTACGTCTACTTTAATGGACGCTCTCGCCGTATTCCAATATTGCGGCAATTCTTTAATTACTCTGCATTATTCGCTCCTTATAATGCACTTATGTATATTTTCTCTAAACAACCATCT
>CALYQH010000229.1 GCA_945283395.1 uncultured Ventosimonas sp.
TGGCAGGATGAAGCCAAAATCTTCTTTGCCTTGCTCCTAAGTAATCACCTTCTTCTGTTTTCTGTCCTATATGACTTAATAAGCCTGCTAAGATAGCTTGATGAATGGCCGCATAGTTCATCTCAGTTGTGGCTGGCGCGTTAATAGCTAGCTTCATTTCTCGACAAATGAGCAGTAATTGCCGGTGTGCGTCTCGCCATTCTCGTAGTCTGAGATAGTTTAAAAAATTCTTTCGACACCAATTTCGCAATGCATTTGGACCTAATGCTTGGCGTTTTTCTTCAAAGCCTCGCCATAAATTAATGAGCGCTGCAAAATCTGAACCAGGATCGCACCACTGGACATGTGCTTGGTCTGCGGCTTGTTGTTTTTCTAATGGACGCTCCCGTGGATCTTGAATAGCAAGGCCGCTCACCACTATTAATAACTCATTTAAAACTTGGCGATTGGCTCCCTCTATTAACATTCTGCCTAACCGAGGATCAATAGGTAACCGTGCTAATTGCTTACCTAACATGGTTAGTTCATTTTTGGTAGTGGCCGCAGAAAGTTCTTGCAATAAAGTAAAACCATCCTTGATAGCCTTGCCATTAGGCGGTTCTATAAAGGGAAAATTTTCCATCTTACCTAAGCGCAAGTGAAGCATTTGTAAGATAACAGCCGCTAAATTAGTACGGAGAATTTCTGGATCAGTAAAGGCCGGACGATTTAAAAAATCTTCTTCACTATAAAGCCTAATACAGATCCCCTCTGCCACTCGTCCACATCGCCCTTTACGTTGATTAGCACTTGCTTGAGAAATAGCTTCAATAGGCAGACGTTGCACTTTAGCCCTGTAGCTATAACGACTAATACGCGCCGTACCACTATCAATTACATATCGAATACCAGGAACTGTTAATGATGTTTCCGCCACATTGGTAGCCAGTACTACACGGCGGCCAGCATGAGCTTGAAAAATACGTTGCTGTTCAGCCGGGGTTAACCGTGCATATAGCGGGAGTATTTCTGTATGACGTAGGTTTGCCTTACGTAATATATCGGCAGCATTACGAATTTCTCTTTCGCCCGGCAAAAAAACCAATACATCGCCTAACGGCTTATCGTGAACTTTATCATACTGTGCTAATTCGGTGAGCGCTGATAAAATACCTTGATCAACGGTGAGATCCTCTTCTACAGGATTACCTTCGCTATCCAATTCATCAACAAGGGGTCGATACCAAGTTTCTACTGGATAGGAACGCCCTGACACTTCAATTATAGGCGCATTGTTAAAGTGCTTTGAAAAACGTTCTAAATCTATTGTGGCTGAAGTGATGATAACCTTTAAATCTGGTCTTTTAGGTAATAATGTTTTTAAAAAGCCTAATAAAAAATCTATATTAAGGCTACGCTCATGTGCCTCATCTACTATGATAGTATCATACCTATTTAAAAATCTATCATGCTGGGTTTCAGCTAATAAGATACCATCGGTCATTAATTTAATAAGGGTTTTCTCAGTACTTTGATCTTCAAAACGTACCTGATAACCTACTAAGCCACCTAATGGTGTGGCTAGCTCTTCAGCTATTCTATTGGCTACACTTCTAGCAGCTAGTCGTCTAGGCTGAGTATGGCCTATCATGCCATAAATACCACGACCCACCTCTAAACATATTTTGGGCAATTGGGTGGTTTTACCAGACCCTGTTTCACCCGCTATAATGACTACCTGATTTGCTAACAAGGCCGTTTTTATTTGTTCTCTTTTAGCCGCTATAGGAAGGCTATCATCATAATTTATTTGGGGCACTAGCGCCTTACGACTCATTGCATTTTGCTGAGACTGTTGCAAACGGGCTGCCCATTGTTGAAATTTATTATCATTGGCTTCTTTTTGCAATGCATGAGCTTGCCGCCTTAATAGCTGACGATCAGCTAGCATGGTTTGCTTAATAAGCTTGCTAAGGGATGCTAAGCTAGGTGTTTTATCCGCCATCTCACTAACTATTCACAGAACAAAGATGGCTATTATAGTTTAAATAATGTTAACTTTGCTGATATCTTACCGAAGAACATGTATCATGATAAATACTCGCCCCGATAAAAGCTCTACAAAGTTTGCTACTCTTCCATAAGCAACTTGAACATAAAGCTTTCTATTATTAACAGGATTAAGCTAGAATGCTGAATAACTCTCCCTAAGCCAGTAAAACACCAAAGCAGATAGCCTTTTTTAAATAGCCAACTTAGCATTACTGTTTTACCCTTCTCGCTAAATTCTATTGCCTTTATCAAAAAAAACTATTTTCTTGTTACAGCACAGTAGAGGAGAATAGGAAATATATGCTATTGTCTACATCTTTAATCCTTATCCCTACATGATGTAGCTATCATAAGCAAAAATAGTTTGACGAGTAATAACATGAAAGAGTTACCTATTGAAGATTTGAATGTTGTATCTAACAATCCATTAATTACCCCTGAACAGTTGAAAAAACAACTACCATTAACAACAATTGCTCAAAAAACTGTGGTGGAAGGACGCCAAGTGGTACGTGACATTCTAGATCATAAAGATCACCGTTTGTTCATTGTGATAGGCCCTTGCTCCATTCATGATTTAAAAGCCGCTAAAGAATATGCTGAACGTTTAAAAAAACTCGCTTCAGAGGTGAAAGACTCACTATATCTTATTATGCGCGTCTATTTTGAAAAGCCTCGTACTACAGTAGGCTGGAAAGGCTTAATTAATGACCCTTATCTAGATGATACGTTTAAAATTGAAGATGGATTACGTATTGGTCGTAAACTATTACTAGATTTAGCTGAAATGGGCATTCCCACTGCTACCGAAGCATTAGACCCTATTTCTCCACAATATTTACAAGATCTTATCAGTTGGTCCGCTGTAGGTGCTCGTACCACTGAATCACAAACCCATAGAGAAATGGCGTCAGGATTATCTTCAGCAGTAGGTTTTAAAAATGGAACTGATGGTGGCTTAACCGTAGCAATCAATGCGTTACAGTCAGTCTCTAATCCACACCGTTTCTTAGGTATAGATCAACATGGCGCTGTATCTATTGTCACTACCAAAGGTAATACTTACGGCCATGTGGTGTTACGCGGAGGTAATGGTCGCCCTAATTACGATTCGGTAAATGTATCTTTATGTGAGCAAGAATTAGCAAAAGCTAAAATACCTTCTAATATCATGATAGATTGTAGCCACGCTAACTCTAATAAAGACCCAGCGTTACAACCGTTAGTAATGGAAAATGTGACAACCCAAATAGTTGAAGGTAATAAATCTATTGTTTCGCTAATGATTGAAAGTAACTTGTATTGGGGTAATCAACCGATTCCTAAAGATTTAAGTCAATTAAAGTATGGTGTATCTGTGACAGATGACTGTATTGACTGGGAAACAAAAGAAAAATATATAAAAGCCATTCACCTTAGATTAAAAGATATTTTACCTAAGCGTAATAAATAACTAACCAGAGGCTATATTAGCCTCTGGCTTAGCCAAAATTGATCTATGTTGATCTACCCATTTTTTTCATATAACTTTGCATATA
>CALYQH010000230.1 GCA_945283395.1 uncultured Ventosimonas sp.
GTGGATCATTAGGTTTAGGTAAAATGTAATCACGCCCAAAGCTAAAATGTGCTACTCCGTAAGCTTTACATACTTCATCGGGCACTGGTAATTTAGCTAAATCGCTAAGGGCATGGGCTGCGGCAACTTTCATCTGTTCATTGATTGCCGTGGCGCGAACATCAAGTGCACCTCGGAAAATGAAAGGAAAACCTAATACATTATTCACTTGGTTAGGATAATCTGAACGGCCTGTGGCCATAATTACATCTGGCCTTGTAGCATGAGCTAATTCAGGACTAATTTCAGGGTCAGGATTAGAGCAAGCAAACACTATTGGATTACTAGCCATTGATTTTAACCCATCAGCAGTGAGCAAGTTGGCTCCAGATAATCCTACAAACACATCAGCACCTATCAGGGCTTCTGACAAAGTTCTTTTATTTGTTTTACTGGCAAATTGAGCTTTATAAGGGCTTAGATCGGTACGTCCAGCATGAATAATTCCCTTCCTGTCTACCATATAAATATTTTCTACATTAGCTCCCATGCTAAGTAGTAACTTCATGCAAGAAGTAGCAGCAGCACCCGCACCCAAACAAACTATTTGTGCTTCTGCCATTTTTTTACCCGTAATTTCTAGCGCATTTAACAAACCTGCAGCAGTAACTATGGCTGTACCATGTTGATCATCATGGAATACTGGAATATCGCAAAGCTCAATAAGTCTCTGTTCTATTTCAAAGCATTCAGGAGCCTTAATATCTTCGAGATTTATACCTCCAAAGGACACCGCAATATGTTTTACTGTATCAATAAACGCTTGAGGATCCTTAGTGGCTACTTCTATATCAAATACATCAATGCCTGCAAAACGTTTAAATAAAACGCCTTTGCCTTCCATAACAGGCTTGGAAGCAAGTGCCCCTAAATCTCCCAATCCTAAAATAGCAGTACCATTAGAGATGACGGCAACTAAATTACCTTTGCTAGTGTAATTATAAGCGAGCGAGGGATTGCGGGCTATTTCTCTAACAGGTTCTGCTACACCGGGGCTATAAGCTAGTGCTAAATCTTTAGCAGTAGCGGTTGCTTTGGTAATTTCAATAGATATCTTGCCGGGACGAGGTTTACTATGATATTCAAGAGATAATTCTTTTAAGGTTGCCATAAAATTTTCTACATACAGATAAGTTAATAAGAGATAAACTATTAAGATTAAATAATTATGTTTAAGATGACAATCTTCTTGGTCAATTAACTGTTTAAATGAAATTGTTTTTGAAAAATTAATGATCTTAGGTATAGATCATTTTTTAACTAATGACTAGTAAATTACAGCTAAAGTCACATATTATCTATTAGTTGAACAGAATATAATAACTAGGCTTTATGATAAGTCCATTTGCTTGGAGTTCTAATGAATATTTGCCCATCTATAACTAAAGAAACATTGGCTAAAGGTTTTCCAGCCTCTTATCGGCAAGTTATGTTTGGGATGGGTTGTTTTTGGGGAGCAGAAAAATTATTTTGGCAACAAGTAGGTGTTAGAGGTACGGCTGTAGGCTATGCTGGTGGTCATACTATAATGCCCAACTATCAAGAGGTCTGCACTGACACAACAGGACATGTAGAAGTAGTATTAGTAGTCTATGATTCTAATCTAGTGAGTTTTGAAAGCTTATTGAAGTTGTTTTGGGAAAACCATAATCCTACACAAGGTATGAGACAAGGTAATGATATTGGAAGTCAATATCGCTCTGTTATTTTTTGTACCACTAAGGAGCAGCTAGAACAAGCTTTAATTAGTAAAGAGCATTACCAACAACAATTAATTAACCAAAATTATGGAACAATTACTACTGAAATTAGCATGGTGCCTCCTTTTTATTTTGCTGAAGATTATCACCAAAAATATTTGATGAAAAATCCAAATGGTTATTGTGGTTTAAAAGGAACAGGGATAAATTGTCTAGTTTGAGGGATTGTAGTTATGACAATTGGCATAGGAATATAAAGTAATAGCTTTTATTGTAAATTAATAATTTTTTATAACAAGTTGATTACAATAAGTTTTTAAATAAGTATAATTAATATTAAAGTTATTATAGAAAACATTAATGACAAACTAGTTTATATTTGAATCGCCTTTGCTTTCAAATAAGTGTAAATATGGAGAGGGTAATTAATTGTTGTAGATTTTACGTAAAAGTAATAAAGAGACATATGATTAATAAAGAGAAATTATATAGGCCATTATCAATAGAGTATGCTTAATTTGTTATTTCTAATAGTATGTTGTTTTAAAAATTTAGTTTTGTCTATAATTAGGTTATTATTTGATATATATCGCTACTTATTATGAATATAGTTTATAAAGTTGGTGACCTTAAATAACATAGGATAATATATAGATATGGGTAGTGATAGTCGTTTAATTTTTTACTCTACTATTCATCTAAGTCGCCGAGAAGAGATACTGATACAATCCATTATTTCATTATATAATTCTAAAGATAATTTTAAATGGATTTATCGTGAAATAGGCGAAGATATTAGTACAATAGTAATAGGTAGTGAGGCTAGGTCTCTTATTAAAAATGGTGAGGATCCGTTTTTACAAGTAGATGAAAAGCATGTCATTATTGTGTTGGGTGATTTATTTTACCCTAAGAACGCTCGCGCTTTAGTACGTGTTGCATTGCCTATAAAAGCATTAGATCTTGTTGATAAATTGGGCTATGTTGAAAGAAATATAGTGAGTAAACCAGTATCAATTGGCTATATAGCAGCTAATGTTGCGGCTTCATTATTGGATGCAAATTCAACTGCAAAAGATATTTCTGCCTCTCCCCAGGATCATATTGAGTTTGTACTTAATAAATTCAAGGCCCCCCCAATATCTAGTGATATGATGACGCCTCAAGAAGTGCTTACTAACAAAGCTGATGAGGTCGAATTTACTAGTCCACCTATTGTTCCTAGTGTAATAGTGGATAATCCTCAGGGAGTTGCTCAAAAAACAACTAACAAGAATGATAAACTTAATTTGGAGGATTTCCCTAGCTTTAAATTTACGTTTCCTTCTGAAGTTGCAAAAAATATTCCTGATACGTCAGAGACAAATACAACAATCAGTAGCGAATCAAAAGATAAGGTTACATATGTAGCGATCAAAGAAGCTAACAACATAGAAGATTATTCAGAAAAGTCAGAAATCAGTTCATCCGTACATAATAGTCATGATACGATTAACTATAATGTAAATAACAAAAATCAGATAATAGCTAATGCAACCTCAGATGAGATTGTGAGTCGCTTGGTAGAAGATACAACCGCCCCTGTTGATTGTGAGCTCGGGAACCCAGCTTTAATAACAGAAGTCTTAGCGGAGCATACCATTCGTTATGATAATGTAGTACCTTTATACAATAATGGAACGAAACCCACTACTATTCCAATATCATCTGAAAAAATAGCACAAACAGTTGCTGAAGAGTCTGCTAAACCAGCACAATTTATTAATACTAATGAACAGCAAAAGACTGAGTTAGTTGAACAATCAATAGATCATGTTGGTAAACGA
>CALYQH010000231.1 GCA_945283395.1 uncultured Ventosimonas sp.
AGCATCTCCGGTTAAAGTAGTATTAAAAGGCTGAGCCGATAACAAGCCAGCCAATAGTCTCATAGAAGTGCCGGAATTACCTAAATAGAGGCTACTTGGTGGTGGTTTTAAGCCATTTAAACCAACACCATGAATTACCACTCTACCATTAGTAGGTCCTTCAATAACCACTCCCATATCACGAAAAGCTTGTAGAGTTGCTAATGCATCTTCTCCTTCTAAAAAGCCTTTTACCTGAGTAACTCCCTCAGCAAGAGAACCAAAAATAATAGAACGATGTGAAATAGATTTATCACCCGGTACATGTAAAATACCTGAAAGTTTCTCAGCAGGCTTAGTTAAAAAAATCATATCACTATCATGTTGATGTGTATTCATATAAGCTCTATTTTGCAATATTTTATTAAAATGTCCTCGAGCCGCCTTAGCACAAGTAAACACGCCTAACAATTTGTCACTATCATTGTCTTTAATGGCTCTAGCCAATTCATCTAATTCTTGCAAATAATTCTTTAAGATTGCTAATACCGCCTGTTTGTTAGCTAAAAAAATATCTCGCCACATGATAGGATCACTACCCGCTATGCGTGTGAAATCCCTAAAACCGCCTGCTGCATATCTAAAAATGTCTAAATTATCATTTGCTTGTGCTAGACAATCAACTAATCCAAATGCTAATAAATGGGGTAAATGACTGGTAGCCGCTAAAATCTCATCATGATAAGCAACTTCCATTCTTTCTACATCAGCGCCTAATCTTTGCCATAATTGACTCACCAAAGCTAATGCAGTAACACTAGTTTCTGATAAAGGTGTTAAAATAACTTTATGATGATCGAAAAGCTGTGCATCAGCGGCTTCCACACCACTTTGCTCAGACCCTGCAATAGGATGTCCCGGAACAAATAAAGTAAGTCTTTCTGGCATAACTGATTTAACAGTATCAATTATTCTACCTTTAACGCTACCTACATCAGAAATAATAGCATGCCCTAAGTCTAATTTAGCTAAGGCAGTAATAGTACGCTCCATTGCCAAGATAGGCACTGCTAACATGATTAAATCAGCATCAACACAAGCTTCGGCTAAACTATTAATAATTTTATCTACTACCTTCTGTTGAATAGCTAATTGACCAACCTCAACGCCTATATCAAAGCCAACGACTTCTTTACAAAGACCATTTTCTTTCATTCCTTTAGCAAAAGAACCACCTATTAAACCAAGACCTATCACAGTTACTTTATTTAATAGTGGTTTTTTAGAATCATTTGAAAAAGCTAAATCAGCCACAGAACACCTTTGCAAATATAACTAACACATGGGGGGGGGTAGAAAGTTAAGACTCATTTTAATTGGCCTTTTAACATATTATTAGAATCAACTTTTTCATTTTAGCTTATTTTATGGGGTTTAGCTCATAAAAATTATTAGCCAATAACTATTAATCAACCTAGTAAGCTATAATAAACGTCTTTATTCATGATTAATAGGATAAAAAGATGCCTAAACATGTTAACACTATCACTTATAATGCAATAGAAGTAGGTCAAAAAGCCACTATTGAAAGAGTAGTATCTGACAAAGATATTTTGTTATTTGCCGCTGTTTCTGGCGATAATAATCCTATTCATTTAGATGCTAATTATGCAGCCACCACTCAGTTTAAACAGCCTATTGCGCATGGCATGTTAAGTGGAGCTTTCATTAGTGCTGCTATGGCTTGTCATTTGCCAGGACCTGGTTGTATTTACCTTACTCAAACATTAGAATTTCTTCGTCCTGTGTATGTTGGTGATTGCTTACGCATTGAAATTGAAGTTTTAGAAAAATTACCAAAAAACAAAATTCGTCTAGCTACTTGTATTTATAATCAACGTAATAAGCGCATCGTGGCCGGAGAAGCAACTGCCTTAATTCCTGATGAAAGCTTTTCTGTTATAATGGCTGAACTCCCCAAAGCCACTATTAATTAATTTATTTCTTTGGATGTTTTAACGAGGATAATGTGGCTAGTTATTATCCTCCAATGCTTTATGCAATTTAGCTTTGCTTGCAAATTACTATAAACCTTTAAGCGAATCACATCCTACCAAAGAATAAACAAATCAGCCAATCGTGGCTTACCTATTCTGACGCTAGCAGTCATACCAGCAGACAGGTGAAAATCTTCAGGTATCTCATCAAATTCTATACGTACTGGAATACGTTGGGCTAATCTCACCCAATTATAGGTAGGTTCTACATCTGCTAATAATTGCCCGTCAGGAGTTGCATTTCGATCTGTAATACCTGAGCTGATACCTTCAACGTGTCCTTGTAATATTTTTCCACCACTCATTAATCTAATAGCTGCAGGCATACCTATTTTAACGTTAGGTAATTTAGTTTCCTCTAGGTAAGCTTGGAGATATAAAGAACCTTTTACTACTATTGCCATAGCAGCTTGACCTGCTTTTATGTAGTTCCCTTGTACTAATTGTAAATTAGTAATTTGCCCAGAACGAGGTGCTTTTACTACACTTCTATCTAAATTTATTTTTGCTAGTGAAAGCTGCGCTAAAGATTCTTCATATTCTGCTCTAGCTATATTAGCCTCAATTTGGGCATTTTCCCTAAGTTCAGCACTAATAGCCTTAGCTCCCAATAAGATTCGGCGTTTAGCTTCATTTTGTTTCAAATACATTTGATGCTTCTTGGTTTCAGCACTAGCTTTAGCTTGTTCATAAGTGGCTTGATAACGATCTTTATCAATAGTCATCAATACATCTCCTTGTTTGACTTGCTGATTATCTTTTACATTAAGTTGAATAACCCAACCAGACACATCAGGGGCTATAGTCACTATATCTGCCCTTATTCGAGCGTCTCTAGTCCAAGGAGATAACATATAAAAACGCCATAATACAATAGCCGCTAAAATTGCTAATAACACAACAAATAGCGTTATACCTACACGCATCACTGACCGCACATCAACCTCTCATTTACCATAACATTCCAACTACTATGGTCAACACACAAAATTGTAAGACATATAAAGCACAAATAAACAACATTTCATGCCATATTAAGCTAGATAACGGTGTCTTATTAATAAGTATTAATAGCCCTTTGGTAAGGGGTAAAGCTAGCAAAGCAAAAATTAATAAAGGGCTAACAAAAACCCCACCTATGGCAACCTCATGCAGTCCCATAATCAAAACTCTCCTGCTCAGTTTGCTGTTGACACCAATCTTGCCATATTTGCTGTAATTGTATAATGGATGATAAAGCCAATTGAGCTTTGCTATCTGTGCTTATTGCTAAAATGGCTTCCCGAAACTTATCGCTGGCTTTATCTAATAAGTTAATATTATTTTTGCTGGGTTCATTTTCGAATACATTACTTAATACATCTAAATAGTTTTGCAATTCAACTTGTAGTTTCTTTTGCTGTATTAAACAAAACCGTAAATAAAGTAATTCATCACCTATATCCATAGCATGTAACGCATCACGCCATCGTTCATTAGCATATTTTGCCATAATTTTTCTATGCCTCG
>CALYQH010000232.1 GCA_945283395.1 uncultured Ventosimonas sp.
GCGTCCCCGCCAAATACTTATGGTGATTTTTTATATTTTTGTCGCTAGTATTATCTTATTTTTAGAAGAAACAATTTATAAAACTAATTTAGAAGCAACCAGCATAATTGCTCGCCAGCTAAGACTACGCAATTTAGGTGGAATTATCATTATTGATTTCATAGATATGGAACAAGAAGAACACAAACAACAAGTACTGCAAACATTAAATAAAGAACTAGAAAAGGATCATGCAAAAACTAATGTATTAGGCTTTACAGCATTAGGATTAGTACAACTTACTCGTAAAAGAACTAGAGAAAGCTTAGAACAGACTCTCTGTGAATTATGCTTCCAATGCCATGGAAAAGGAACATTAAAAACGACCGAGACTATTTGTTATGAAATACTCAGAGAAATCATTAGAGTAGCCAGAGCTTATCCTTCTAATAAATATAGAGTATTAGCTAATCAGAAAATTGTTAATAGACTATTAGATGAAGAATCTTCCAATGTGGCAGATTTGGAAACTTTTATTGGCAAAACTATTAGTTTCCAGATAGAAAATATCTATAGTCAAGACCAATACGATGTTGTTCCACAATAGCAAGGAATGTCTATGAAACAACCTAATAGAGCAAAAAACATATTAACAAAATTGGATAGAATTATAACTAGTATTTTATTATTAATAATGGTACTTATTGCTCTTTATGTTAGCATTGCTAGACAATTGATTGGCTGGCTCGACGACTATAAATTACAGCTGGCGACGACCCTTTCGGAAACACTCCATACACCTGTTACTATTGGAGAACTAAAAGGCAGTTGGGGAATTTTATCTCCTCATATAAAAGTTACTAATATCCATATTGGTAATAAAGAACAAAGTCTAAAAATAGATAAACTTATTATTGAACTAGATATTCCCAGAAGCATTTTAAAACAAAGAGTGCAGATAGCTGCTATCTATGGTGATAATGTTAATTTACAAATACGCGAAAATCAGCCCAATGATTGGTCGATAGGTGGTATTCCACCACAAAAAGATCCTATCAGGCCAGCAATAGTATTAAATCAATTGCAGCGTTTCCAGAAAATATCAGTTACTAATAGCACCATTAGTATCTTTGCCCATAATCAGCCTGTTCATACTTTCACACATGTAAATGCAACTCTGACCCACTTTACTGATGAACAGATGAAACTTGATGGTATTTTTTATATAAATGACAATTCACCTCTTGTACTGTCAATAGATACTCTTATCAATCCGCAGAAATGGCAGGAATTAAAAGCAACTTTCTATGCTAATATCCCCAACATAAACTGGTTAGCTTGGATACCCAAAGACTTAGATTTACCTTGGGATATAAAGCAGCTCATAGTAGGCGGCGAATTATGGGGTAATGTTAGAGGAGGTCAAATAAGATCGTTAACATTCAATACAAAACAAAGTCTGCTTACTATACAGCATGACAAAAAAAATACGGTATATATTAAAGATATTGCCATGCAAGGTTGGTTTAACCATTATAAGCAGCAATACATAGGGATGCAGATTGCAAACTTATCTTTTTCTACTAATGATGTCCCTTTCAACAACCTTGATCTATCATTAACCCGTCATGAAGTTAATGATCAAATACAATGGCATGCCAAAGCTAATAAAATTGCTATTAGCGACTTTATACCACCAATTTTAGCCCTTGCCCCTATACCATCCACTGCTAACGATATAATTGTAGCAATGCAACCTAAAGGACTTATAAAAAATCTTGATATTGATTGGTACCCAGATAAACCACTAACAGAACAAGTTAATTTTTCAGCCCAACTAGAAAAAGTTACTTTTAATCCTTATAAAGATACGGTAGGTGCTGGTAATATAAGTGGGACAATCCATGGCGGAATAGCCTCTGGTCAGCTTGATTTAGATGCTAATGATTTTTGGCTTTTTATTGCTAAAATATATGCTAAAGCATGGCCTTTCCACCATGCAAAGGCTTCTTTACATTGGTCTTTTAAAGATAATGTATTTAGTCTTTTTTCTCCACTAATGAAATTAAAAGGGGATGAAGGTGATCTATCGGGCGATATGATGATACGCCTCTACCCACAAGATGATATTAAAGATTATATGGATTTAAGAGTTAATATTGCCAATGGAGATGCCAGTTATACCTCTAAATATATTCCCTCTAAAGCTGACATTGATCCCCAACTAGTAAATTGGCTTAACACTTCTATCAAAAGTGGCAACATAACAACGGGGTTCTTCCAATATCAAGGCTCTCTTGATAAAAGAACTGCTCCTACAGCTCATACTTTACTACTCTACATGAAAACTAATAATGCTGTAGTTGATTACCAAGCTCCTTGGCCAGCAGTTCAAAATGTGGATGGCGAAATTTTTATCGAACCTTCTGGCGTTAGAGTTTTAGCCTCTCAAGGTAAAATAAATAATACCTTATTAGCCAATATTAATGTTAATGTCCCGTTAGTAGCTAAACCTGCAATTACTCATTTATATTTCAATGCTGAAATTAATAGCAAAATCGATGATCTATTATCTGTATTAAAATCTGCACCTGTTGGAATATCCAATATATTTAAGGAATGGCAAGGCTCAGGCCAGTTGCAAGGACTGTTAAAGCTTAATATTCCCCTTGTTAAACATCAAGATCCTCTTATTATCACAGACTTTTCTGTTACTGGCGGTCAATTAAAATCAAACCAATTTCCTTTACCGCCTATCACAAATATTATTGGGGATTTTCATTATGACAGCAGTAAAGGATTAAGTAGTGACAAAGTAACTGGCTACATACTAGGTCAACCTTTACTAGCCTTGATTACCGCAGAAGGTAAAGGTAAGCCAAGCTCTTTATTGAATATCAAAGGCAATATTGACTTGCCTATGCTAGCCAATTGGTATGATGGCCAAAAAAAGCAATGGCCTTTTTCAGGTAAAACCCCCTATGAAGTAAAACTCAAAATAGCTGATTCTAACGAAGTGACTATTACTTCCCAATTAAAAGGAATCACTTTAGATTTACCTAGCCCTTTCACTAAATCTGCCAGTCAAGAACAAGATTTTACCTATCATTCAACCTTCGGCAACAAACAAAATACAAGACTGCAATTCAACTATGGAAATTTAATTACTTCTGCGATTGAACTAGATAAACAACATACTTTTGCTGGTGAAATTCTTATTAATCAGGGAAAAGCATCTTTTTCTAATAAATTAGGTCTACAGGTCAGAGGTAATTTAGATAGTATTAATCTTGGAGAGTGGAAAGATTTTTATGATAATTACGTAGCTAAATATACTTTAACCAAATCTAATAAAGCGTTTAATATCCATGCACTACGTAGTTTAGATTTACGTATTGGTCAAGCTTATGGTTTTAATTTTCCTTCTCAACCTCTAGCTCTTTATTTACAACCGACAGGACAACATGGCTGGCGTTTAGATGTTAATAGTTCTTCTCTAGCAGGACGTATTACTGCTCCACAGGTAAATAACTTACCCTACTATATCAACCTCAAATATTTAAA
>CALYQH010000233.1 GCA_945283395.1 uncultured Ventosimonas sp.
TAATGTCTTCTAGGCTATATTCTTCATCCTCGTACTCGTCACGATTAAATGAGCGTAATCTAACCCTATTGTTTGGTAATCTATATAACTGCTTAATTCTTGCCAGCTCATTCTCAATTACGACAGCGTAAATCTTACCATCAACAATATTTGTTTTACTGGTATCTATTCCTACAATGGAGCCATCTTGTATAAATGGCTCCATACTATTGCCTGAAACGGTAACGCATATCGAGCTTGGGAAATTTACTCCTTGCTTAATTAACTCTGTCTTGCTAAATCTTAGTTTTTTATTGGTTTTAAATTCAGAAAAATTAAATGATCCACTACCTGCACCTAACTCAACTTCTTTTATAAGTGGGATCTCTATTTCGTCATCATCTAATGGCGTATTGTCATCCCAAGGCTCTATGCCGCCTATTATTTCTATATGGTCAGTATTACCAATATTGTTCATGATGCCATTCCCTGTTTGTAGCCAAAATGGATCAACGCCACAGCATTTTGCAATGGTAATCAGATACCTTGAACTAGTAGTTTTTCCTTTCTCAAGGTCGGATAAAGTTGCCTGCCCCATTCCTACCTTTTCTGCTAGTTGAGCTTGAGAAAGTGAAGCATGAGCTCTTGCTTTTTTGATTCTGTCTTTAAGTTCCATAAATTTCAGCTTTAAACATTTTCTTAATGATATTGGATAGCCGATATATTTGCAAAACGGAAAACCGTTTGGTATATTATCGCTAAACCGATAAATAAAAGGTAAATCGATGAACAATATATTCCAAAAGCTTGTTGGCTATTTTGGTGATCAAGTTAAAACAGCAGAAGCATTGCATACTAGACAAAGTACAGTCAGCGGATGGGTTACTGGCAGACATGGAATGAGTGCTGATACTGCATTGCTGGCGGAAATAAAAACAAACGGTCTCTTTAAGGCTTCTGATTTAAGACCAAAACTAAAAGCACTAGAAGCAGCATAGTTCATAAAAAATCCTTATTAATTTTTGATGAGCAAATTATCTATCTCATTAGAAATTAAATAAACCACCGAGACTATAACGAGTTTGTGGAAATGAGAACAGCAATTCAAAAAGCGATTAAATCATATAACGGCGGATGGGCTGCCATGTCAGCAGCATTAGGTTTAACTGTGACGGCTCTTGAGAACCGAGTTTATGAAAGAAAAGGGCAAACTTTAACGCTTCATGAGGCTATGCAGATTGAGGCTATCAGCAATACAAAGCATATAACCGAAGCAATGGCTATGCGTCATAACTCAGTAGTAATAGAGTTACCTCAAGGAGATAAGGATAACGTTGATCTGTTCGTTATTCAGTCAGAGCTACAAGGCGCAGTTAGTGGAGTATGTAAAACAGTTGCCGATAGCATTAGTGATGATGGTGTAATTGATGGTAAAGAAGAAAAGCTAATAAACGAGAGCAAAAGGGAAGTTCACAAAACAGTTGAGAGGTTGGTTCATACCGCATTTCTCATCTATAGGAAGCAATAAAAATGACCGAATACATATTATTTTTTCTATTACCGTTTGCAATAGGCTCATTAATAGGCTTTTGCATTGGCTTGGTGAAAGCCAGAATAAACAAAAGGAAGGATTAAAAAATGTTACTTCCGATTTTAATTTTTATATCAGGCGTTGTGGTGGGGTGTCTGCTAACAATACTAATCATGTGTACAACGGGGAACTTTAACGAAACGATCTGTGTAGTTCTTAACAAACCAGAAGACTTTAACTTAGCTGATATTGAAAAAATCAGAGATCAGCTTAGTAAGAAAAATAGTAATGATTAAAACAGCTAACCACTTAATTGATTTTATAAATAATGGGCTAATGTATTTTATGAAAGTCCTTAGTTTTTTCTTTTTAAAGCCAATAAATATGAGAGGTGAGCTTGGATCATTTTCAATTAATTCATTATCCCAATATTTTCTCTTTAGCCTTAAAAAGACGTTTTTTAAACGCTTCATAAGTAATTCCATTTTTCGGGCAATAAAAAACCGCATTCGTAGTGCGGTTCTTAATTTAACTAAACGAGGTAATCGTTAATGAATAATTTAATACATTTTAACTTTAAAGGCAATACATTAAACACAATGTTGGTTAATAACGAACCTTATTTCATAGCTAAAGATGTAGCCAGTATTCTAGTTTATGTAAAAACAGAGAACGCTATAGCTAGGCATTGTAAGGCTCCAATCACTACCCCGAAACAGGGTGGTGGATTTATCACGCTAATACCAGAGCGTGACGTTTATAGATTGGTTATTCGTTCAAAGCTTCCAGAGGCTGAAATATTTGAAGAGTGGGTTGTAAGTGATGTTTTGCCCTCTATTCGCAAAACTGGTGGCTATAGCTTAGTAAATACCTTGCCAGACTTTAATAATCCAGTAGAGGCTGCTAGAGCTTGGGCTGACGAAAAAGAAAAGACAATTCAATATAAAGTCTTGATTGATCAACAGAAGCCTGCCGTTGAATTTGTAGAAAAATATGTAAATGCAGAAGGCAATATGACATTTAGGCAAGTAGCTAAGATTTTGGATATTAAAGAGCCTACCTTGAAATTATTTTTAATAGAGCAGGGAATTATCTATTACACAAATAAAACAATGACCCCCTATCAAAAGCATGTAGATGCGGGTCGTTTTATTGTTAAAACAGGCGTAAATGAATATTCAGATCACGCCTATTCACAAATGAAATTCACACCCAAAGGTGTCGAGTGGGTTGCTCGTCTTTGGAATGATAAAGATTTAGAGGTAGTAGCATAATGGCTAGAGCAAGAAATATAAAACCGTCTTTTTTTACTAATCTTGAGCTGGGCGAGTGCGATCCTTTAGCAAGATTATTATTTATTGGCCTTTGGTGTATTGCTGATAGAGAAGGTCGTTTAGAAGATAAACCCAAACAAATAAAAATTCAAACTATTCCTTATGATGATATTGATTGCGATTATCTGCTTCAGCAGCTCAATGATAATAAGTTTATCTATAGGTATGTTGATAGTGGAAAATCTTATATACAAATCAATAATTTTTTAAAGCACCAAAACCCACACATGAAAGAAAAGGAAAGCGATATACCAGCCCCTTTTTCAACAGATATTCAGATTATTGAAAATAAAGAAGAAACACAAGAACCAGAAAAGCACCAGACAAGTCAGATGCAAGATCAAGAAAAGAATCGAACTATCCCGGCTGATTCCCTCTTATTGAATCCTGATTCCCTTAACCTGATTCCTGAAGATAATACGCAAATCGTAAACGATTCGCCTAAATCAAAAAAATCAAATCGTGGGTCTAGGCTACCTGATAATTTCATTATGCCTGATGACTGGTTGCAGATTGGTAAGGGTCTACGACCTGAATTACATGATACAGAGATCAAGCTAGCCGCTGATAGTTTCATTGATTACTGGCATTCAGCCACGGGCGCTAAAGCTTGTAAAGCTGATTGGCTGGCTACATGGCGTAACTGGATTAGAAGTCACTGGGTAAAACCTAGCAACG
>CALYQH010000234.1 GCA_945283395.1 uncultured Ventosimonas sp.
AAAGATATAAGTTACTTGGGTTAAATTCTTTTCCTACTATTAAGACATCAAAATTTTTATCATCTCTTTTCCAGATTTTATGATTTGAAGATTTATGCAACACTATGATAGAACGAAAAAATATTTCTTCTCTATAAGAGAGTGAGTTTATGGAGTAGAGTATTTTATTCATTAAAAAAATTAATCATTAAATGCTGAAAAATAAGATATCCAGCCAAATATATAATCCTATTAAATTTGATATTTATTTGAAAAAATTAGTAAATTTTAGTAAATCCGTACATTTTTTATTCTATTATATTTATGTGTAAATTCAAACAGTTTTTCGAATATTTTTAAGACTAAAGTATCATTGACTAATGATTATTTTATATAATAGATTGTTTTATAATATAAAATATATGGTTTCTAATTACTAAAAATTTTTAATTGCCTAACGCTTTTTTTAAATTTTTAGATAGTAAGCCACTATGTGTTTGTAGAAAAATAAAACGGGGTTTATTAATATCGTACGAGCCTTTACTAATAAATTACCAGTAAGCAGAGATAGCTGTTGGTTAACAGGCAAAAGCAAAAGTTATTTATGAGAAGTATATTTTTAGGCAATGGCCTTTTATAGCTAGTGAAAGCTCTTGGCAATGGCTATTTGCGTTAATAGTGAGTAGCTATTTAAATACTAAACTGTAAAGGTAGCTCGTTAGCTAGTGCGGCAGGCGCAAATAAAAAATGTAGTACTCTGCTGCCGTTTGCTTGTTCGGCTTTAGATGAAGAATGTAAAATAAGGGGACGCATAACTACTGCTCCTCCTTTGGCGGTTAAACAGGTTTGCTCGCCAAGTTGATTTCTAATAGTAGGCCAGTCTTTTTCAGGAATGCGTCCTTGTTGATGTGTGCCTGCTACTACTTTTAAAGGACCATGCTCAGCAAAACAATCATCAATATGCAAGCGCACGGCAACAAGTTGTTCTAATATCTCGGCGGGAGGTTGTACAAATAACATCTGTTGTTTAGCTGACCAGCCTGTATAACCTTATTTATCGAGTTTCTTTTTAAGACTGATGCTCAAATCCTGATGTAGAGGGACTAACCAGTTTTTTTCGATTAATTTTTTAAATAAAGTACATTGGATAGCAATTGTTGGATTGGGTAGCAGAGATACGAGTCGTTGATTAGTTTTTAGTTGATTAGCTAGTGTTTGACACCAGGTTTCATTAAGTAACTCTCTACTTCCAGCGTTGCTAAGTGGGGTAGTGGCTAATACGTTTTCAATTTGCTGTAGTTCAATAGGGCTAGGTAGTTGCTCTAATACTACAAAACCAGCTGTAGTAAATTGCTTAAATGTATCCATAATAACCTCACTTACCTAGTGTAGATGAGCAATAACTTAAGAGTAGTTAAAATTAATCAATTTAAACTAGAATAAACTAAAAACTTATAGTTATAAAGTCATTATTTTGCTACATTTATAGCTAATTATCTATTAATCAAAGAAGGTAGGAGATTCCTTTAAAATGCAACCGTCTAATAAAAAACTATTGGCCTTAGCCATTTGTTTAGTTAGTTCTAGTTTTACTTTCGCTAGTGAGCAAAGTGATAGTAAAGGTTTGTGGGATGATAGTAAATGGAATGCTCATATTCGTAGCCTTTATTTTAGTAGAGATTTTAAAAGTAGCCATTATGATGGTCAAAGTAAACGTATGGCTTGGGGGCTTGGGTTAAGTAGTATCTTTGAATCAGGCTTTACGCAAGGCACAGTAGGTTTTGGTGTTGATATTTGGGGATTACAAGGCTATAAATTAGATGGCGGAAAAGGACATGCCGCAGCTTCTATGGATGTTACCACAGTCGGTGACTCTGGGCATTCAGCTAAGGATTGGAGTCAATGGGGAGGGGCTGTTAAGGCAAGATTTTCTAATACTACCATTAAGTATGGTAATCAATTTGTAAATTTACCCGTATTAACAACCGATTCAAGTAGATTACTCCCTGAGTCTGTTACAGGAACGTTACTTACCAGTAAAGAAATTAAAAATCTCGAAATTAATGCAGGTCATTTTACAGCACTGAGTAGCCCGCATAGTACAGGTCATGATAATACAGGTTACCCTACAGCTTATTTTGTAGGCATGAAACAGTTAGATTTAATAGGCGGTACTTATAATTTCACTAATGATTTTAGTACGAGTTTGTATTATGCATGGAATAAAGATATTGCTAATAGAGCTTATGGTAATTTGAACTATACCTATCCGTTTGCTAATAAACAAAGTGTAGGTTTAGATTTTAATATGTATTACACAGATTATGATAAGAAATATGTGCGCCGTACTAGCGAAGGTGCCATTGATAAAAGCATTAATAACACTACTTGGAGTTTAGCAGCTAAGTATAGTATCGAGGCACATGCTTTTATCTTAGCGTATCAACAAGTTAAAGGTGGTTGGTATGGGCATGGCTTTGATTATGGTTCTGGCTATGGCACCAATGATGGGGGGTCAACTATTTGGTTAGCTAACTCCTATGAATCAGACTTCAATAATAAAGATGAAAAGTAATTACAATTAAGTTATGAGTTAACTGGTAATGAGTTGGGTATTCCTGGGCTAGCCTTCAAATCAGCTTATGTATATGGTTGGGAAGCACAAACCGCACCTCAGCTAAACGCCCCTAGAGCTAAAGAAAGAGAATTATTTAATCAAATCTCTTATACAATTCAAGAAGGTAAAGCAAAAGATTTAGCCTTTAAGCTAAGAACTACTATTTATAGAGCTGATAATAAATTTCAAGCCAATAGCGACAATAAGGAAGTGCGCCTATATGTAGATTATCCTCTAGATATCATGGCGATGTTTAGAAAATAATAAAAAAGCCCTTGCTTATTGAAGGGCTTATTGCGGTAACCGTTAAATGCATTTTCTAATGGGCGCTTTGGTTAACTATTTGAGTCGTGCCCTATTTTAATGAGTATCTTTGGCTGAGTCTGTGGCTTGTTGAAGCCAATTAGCTGGCCATTTATAACCAGCATAATTTTTATAGGCATAGGCTTTAAACTCAGCTGAATTGTAAGCTGCTATCACGTCTTTGGCCCACGCAGTATGTAAGTCTTTTGTACGCATAGCACCCCAGTTTACATAGTCAAAGCTGAGCTCTTGGTAAAGCGCGGTGGTTAAATCAACTCCAGAGCTAACATCATAATTGCCATTGATAATTGCAAAATCTACATCATTGCGCGCGCGGGGAATCTGTGCTGCTTCTAATTGCACTAGTTGGATGTGATATTTATTTTCGGCAATATCTTTTTCAGAAGCATTTAATGGATTAATATGGTCTTTTAAAGTTAACCAACCTAATTCATTCATCATTAATAATGCTCGAGCAAAGTTACTAGGGTCATTAGGAACAGATACCCGCATATTTTGCTTAGCTTGGGTTAAGTTAGTTAACTTGCCTGAATATATCCCTAAAGGTGCTGTAGGCACTTGAAAAGCGGGTGATAAGTCTAACTTTCTTTCAGCTTTAAA
>CALYQH010000235.1 GCA_945283395.1 uncultured Ventosimonas sp.
TATTACCTACCAATCCACAAATCAATAAAGTAGAAATAGCAGGACCTGGCTTTTTAAATTTTTTCAAAAATACCAATGCGTTAGCCAAGCGACTTGAAAAAGCCTTAGCTGATCCCTGTTTGATGGTTACTAAAGCGACTGCACCGCAAAGAGTAGTGATAGATCTATCCTCCCCTAATCTGGCCAAAGAAATGCATGTAGGCCATTTGCGGTCAACTATTATAGGTGATGCAGTTGCTCGAGTAGCTGAATTTCTGGGTGATACGGTTATACGGCAAAACCATGTAGGTGACTGGGGAACTCAGTTTGGCATGTTATTAGCCTATATGCAAGAGAATCCTTCCGCAGCTGAAAGTGAATTAGCTAATTTAGAGAATTTTTACCGCATTGCTAAAAAACGTTTTGACCTTTCTTCCAAATTTGCTGATAAAGCTCGTGAAATGGTGGTCAAATTACAAGCAGGCGACAAAGAATGCCTCAGCTTGTGGCAAAAATTTAATACTATTTCTTTAAATCACTGTCAGAAAGTATATGACTTATTAGATGTAAAGTTAACCAATGCTGATGTTAAGGGAGAAAGCTCTTATAACGAGGATCTGCCTGTAATCATACAACAACTCAAAGCAAAACACATGCTAGTCACTAGTGATGGAGCACAATGTATTTTTCTTGATGGCTTTAAAAACAAAGAGGGCGAACCTCTAGGCATGATAGTACAAAAAGCAGATGGAGGTTATTTATATGCTACTACTGATCTTGCAGCAGTTCGTTATAGAGATCAAGTATTAAAAGCTGATCGTTGCTTATATTTTGCCGACCAACGGCAAGCTTTGCATTTTGATATGCTCTTTGCTGCCGCTCGCCAAGCTGGTTTTGCTCGCCCAGAGCTTGAACTAGAATTCATGGGGTTTGGAACCATGAATGGAGAAGATGGCAAACCTTTTAAAACGCGTAATGGCGGGGTAGTTAAGCTAATAGATCTTCTTACAGAATCCATCCAAAAGGCTTATAAACTAGCCAAAGAACTCAATCCCGACTTAACCGAACAAGAATGCCAGCAAATAGCCCATTCCATTGGCATAGGTGCGGTAAAATACGCTGACTTATCAAAACATCGTACCAGCGACTATACCTTTAGTTTTGCTAACATGTTAAGTTTAGTAGGTAATACTGCTCCTTACTTGCTCTATGCTTATACTCGTACAGCAGGGGTATTACGTAGTGCTGGAAAAGATCTTAATCAGCTTACAGGTAGCATAGTTTTACAGGCTGAGCAAGAACAAGCTTTAGCAGCTCACTTAATGCTATTGTCAGAAACTTTAAATGCTGTAGTTGAAAAAGGACTACCCCATTTGCTTTGTAGCTATCTTTATGAATTAGCCAAACTGTTTTCTAGTTTTTATGAAGAATGTCCTATAATTAAAGCTAGCAGCGAGCAACAACAGCAAAGTAGATTACGTTTAACTGCCTTAACTGGGCGTACTCTCAAGCAAGGTTTAGAGCTATTAGGATTAATTCCTTTGGAGCGTATGTAACAAATGGCCAAAGCAAAAAATAAACCTCGTGGTGCCAACAAATATACACCACCGGCTAAATCTGGCGCCCCTAGTTGGATATGGCTAATTGCAGGGATTGTAATAGGGGGTTTTATTATGTTTTTAATGAAATTAGAGCCCAAAAAAGACATTAGAAACCAACCGCCTACTAAACCTATTGCGGTTAAAAAAAACAGCAGTCCCTCCAATAAGCCTAAATTTGAATTTCCGCAAATATTATCAGGTAATGAAACGGCTAGCCAACCTCAACCAGTAACCGAAGAGCAACGCAATAAGCTAGACGGGCAAAGAGCTGCCGCTTTATTAGAAGGAAGAACGCCACCTACTGTTCCACCTGTTAATACTACACCTCAACAGCCGATAGCGTCAGTTCCTAATAATCAACCCATAGCCACCACGCCACCAGCAGCAAATCCTGCTCCTCAAGCGACGCCGTCCCAAGTGGCGACCATCACACCCTTAACTGGGATGAATTTCTATTTACAAATAGGCTCCTATCCTACTAAGAACAGTGCTGAAAGTATAAGAGCTCAAGTACTTATGGCCGGGCAAGATGCTCGTTTAGAAACAACTACCACGAACAAGAAAACGTGGTATAGAGTATTAGTAGGCCCTTTCAAATCCAAAGAAGAAGCAGCCAAAGCACAAAAGCTACTAGCTAATAATGGCTTCAATAAAACCCTGTTAGTCCCTCGTAAGCTCCAATAGCTTTACAGCAAATCAAGAGGATCAACATCCAAAGACCAGCGGACCTGACTGGTCTTGGGTAATTCTTCTAAACTAGTTAACCAACTATTTAGAAACAAATGTAATGCTGAACGTTGCTCACTTTGTATTAAAATTTGTCCCCTCAATCTGCCAGCTTTGCGTTCCATTGGAGCAGGAATTGGACCAAATACTTCTACGACTTTTGCCTCTGACTGCGAGGCTAATAACTCTGCCTGCGCAAAAGCTCTTGATAGAAAACTGGTTAATTGATCTGCTTTATAAGCCTCCGCCCTTAATAAAGCTAAATAACTAAAAGGGGGTAAATGAGCGGTTTGCCGTTCCTCCAAAGATTGCTTAGCAAACCCTAAATAACCTTTTTCTATTAACTGCACTAATAACGGATGCCCCGGCAAATAAGTTTGAATTAATACTTGTCCCACCCGCTCTGCACGACCAGCTCTACCTGCAACCTGTAGTATGAGCTGAGCTGTTTTTTCACAGGCTCTAAAATCAGCTGAAAAAAGTCCACTATCTGCGTCTAAGATAGCCACTAAGGTTACATTAGGAAAATGATGTCCTTTGGTAAGCATTTGAGTACCTACTAGAATACCCGCTTCACCACTACGCACAACATTGACAAATTGTTCCATAGCCGACTTTTTACTAGTAGTATCCCTATCTATGCGCCAAATAGGCCAATCTGCAAATAAAGTTTTTAACCGCTGTTCGGTGCGTTCTGTGCCAACACCAACTGGGCGCAAATCAACATGTTGACAATGGGGGCATACAACTAATAAGGGTTGATGAAATTTACAATGATGACAACGTAACTCATGCTCTTTCAAGTGCAATGTCATCCTTGCATCACAGTGTGGACAATGACAAATCCAACCACAATGATGACAAATTAACGTAGGCGCATAGCCCCTTCTATTTATAAAAACAAGGACTTGCTGTCCAGCTCTTAAGGTGTTATCAATCAACAGCTGTAATTGTGCAGAAAGGCCACCATCCATCACTTGTGACCGCACATCTAAACAATTTATTTGAGGGAGTTTAGCTCCGCCAGCTCTATGCGTTAAGCTGAGCAATTTATAGCGTCCCATCTCGGCATTTTGTAAACTTTCTAAAGAAGGCGTAGCCGAACCAAGCATGACTGGCACATTCTCCATACGTCCTCTCACAATAGCTAAATCCCTAGCGTGATAACGTAAACCATCTTGTTGCTTATACG
>CALYQH010000236.1 GCA_945283395.1 uncultured Ventosimonas sp.
AAAAACTAATCCCTTGGATGTTTGCTTTTCTAATTACTCTTTATAGCTCGCAAATGTTTCCTGGTAATGGGTCATTAGGTAAAGGAATTGCACTATTGATGACCTATTCAATATTAGGTGGAGGGATATTTTCAGCGCTATGTTTTATTTCGCTATCTTTATTGAGCGGAGATCATAGCTGGGGAGCATTACGTATCTTACGAAAATCAGCATTTAGACCTCTATTTACTATAGGAATATTTGCTTCATTAGGTGATGCTACAACTAACATCCAATTAATAACTTTGCTAGGGGCTAATTTAAGTTTATTACTTTCAACCCTCAATAATATATTAGCTGCACTACTCACTGGCTGGTTTGTTATTACCTATAGACGACCAATTGCCCACCTAATACGCAATAGATCCTTTGGTTATCGTAGTAAAAAGAAAAACTCTTATGATTTATTAAGATTTTTGAGTGCTGTATGGCATATTCCAGTATTGATGTTAGTGATTGCCTCATTAGTTGCTACTACTTTTTCAGGTGATCCAAGCCTTGCACTTCGCAAAGCTTTACTGTGTGCTGCAATACTAATCATTGCTTTAGTATTAACCGGTCTTATCCAACGGCATGCTACTCATCTGCAACTCAAAGCTAAACGTAGTCAAAATGTATTCTATACCTCTAAATTGATGCGGTTTGGCTATACTTTATTAAACTGCGTCGTATGGCTAGTATTCATTGACTTTGCTTTTCGTATCTGGGATTCCTCTTTAATTCAATTTGAACAAGGAGTAGGTCATGAATTAATAGTCATAACGATCACCTTAGTATTGACTATTCTTGTTACAAGATTAGTTTGGATACTTGTAGATACCGCTATTTATAGAGCCCTAACAGGGGTGGGTAAAAACGGTCCTAGTACCAGAGCTCAAACTATGATGCCGCTTATTCGTAATACGGCCTTATGTATCATTCTAGTCATTGCCACCATAGTGGCTTTAGCCAACTTAGGCATGAATGTTACTCCATTACTAGCAGGTGCTGGTGTTATAGGCTTGGCTATAGGGTTTGGTGCGCAATCATTAGTATCAGACCTTATTACAGGTTTATTCATTATAGTGGAAGACTCATTAGCTATAGGTGATTATGTAGAGGTAGGCAACCACAAAGGTACCGTTGAGGCAATAACTATTCGTACGGTAGCTTTAAGAGATATAGATGGTATTGTCCATATAGTACCTTTTAGTGAAATTAAATCTGTAAAAAACTACTCAAGAGAATTAGGTTTTGCTATATTTCGTATCAGTATAGCCCATGACATGAGTATAGATGACGCCATCAAAGCTATTCGTTTGGTAGCCAATGAGATGAGGCTAGACCCGACTATACAAAGAGATATTTGGTCACCCATTGAAATACAAGGCGTGGAAAGTTTTGATTCGGGTAATGCAGTACTTAGAGCACGTTTTAAAACTGCACCACTGAAACAATTCGAAATTTCTCGCATGTTTAACTTAAGGTTAAAACGTTATCTAGATGAGCATGGACTAGATTTAGGAGTACCAAGACGTAGTATTAAAGTATTTAATGAAACCACAACTAATACTGCTACCCCTGGCACTACTAAATGATTAGCTTTTATAGCTAAATCCAGTTAAATTGGTAGCGAAAAATTTGCAAGCAATCCTTAAATAGTAATTTTATTTGTTTATTCGTTTATCTATTATTAATATTCTATTTTACCACCTGTTACGGAAAGTTTTACTATGTCTTTACTATCAGACACCTTGCAATTAGCTTTTGATTTAATAAGCCGCCCTTCTATTACACCTAATGATGAAGGGTGCCAACAACTAATAAAAAACAGACTTGCACCGCTTGGTTTTGTTATCGAAGATATGCCATTTGCCAATGTTAAAAATTTTTGGGCAACACATGGTAATCAAGGGCCTAATTTTTGCTTTGCTGGTCATACTGACGTAGTGCCTAGCGGCCCCATTGAACAATGGCGACAAGATCCATTTAAACCTTTTATAGATGAGCAAGGTATTTTATATGGACGTGGTGCAGCCGACATGAAAGGTAGCTTAGCGGCAATGCTGGTGGCTACTGAAAAATTTATTAAAGAATATCCTCATCATCATGGAACTATTAGCTTTCTAATTACAAGTGATGAAGAAGGTGTTGCAGAATATGGTACCAAAGCTGTAGTTAAGTCACTAGCGAACAAAAAACAATCACTTGATTGGTGTATTGTTGGAGAACCTTCTAGCGTCAATAAAGTAGGCGATATGGTAAAAAATGGTCGCCGTGGCTCTTTAAATGGTCGTTTAACCATAAAGGGTAAACAAGGACATGTAGCTTATCCTCATAAAGCTAAAAATCCTATTTTCTTAGCTGCCCCTGCTATAGCTTCTTTAGCTGCTGAACATTGGGATAATGGTAACGACTTCTTCCCCCCTACTAGTTTTCAAATCTCTAATATTCAGGCTGGAACGGGCGCCAACAACGTCATTCCCGGAGAACTAGTTGCAGACTTTAACTTTCGTTTTTCCACTGAATCAACTGTTGATAGTCTTAGACAACGTGTTGAACAAATCCTAAATAATTATCATTTGGATTGGAAAATAGACTGGTCTTTATCGGGTTTACCTTTTCTAACAGAACCAGGTGAACTTTTGACAGCAATCTCTGCCAGCATCGAGCAAGTTACAGGTATAACTACCGAACCTTCTACCAGTGGGGGAACGTCTGATGGCCGTTTTATTGCAACACTAGGTTGTCAGGTAGTTGAACTAGGCCCGACTAATGATACTATCCATCAAATAAACGAACATGTGAAGGCAGAAGATTTAAATCTACTGACAGACATTTACTATTTGACCATAGTAAAATTATTGGCTAATTAAATGCAACTACTTATCTGTCCTCTCTGTCACGAGCCTCTTAATGATCACGAACAATCCGTAAATTGTTTAAATCATCATAGTTTTGACAAGGCTAAACAAGGCTATTTAAATTTACTTCCTGTTCAGTATAGAAATAGTCGCGCACCTGGGGATAATTTAGAAATGGTGATGGCTAGGCGAGAATTTTTGGGAGCAGGATATTATGCTCCTCTCGCTAAGCGCTTTGCTGAATTAGATAAGTTACAAAAACCTAGTAATTGGCTAGATATTGGTTGTGGTGAAGGATACTATTCAAATCAATTGTTGCAATCTTTACCTCATAGCACAGGCTATGCACTAGATATTTCTAAAGATGCTATCAAACAAGCAGCTAAGCTAACCAAACAAATTCATTGGCTTGTCGCAAGTATGGCTCATGTACCACTAGCCAATCAAAGTTGTGATCTTATAGCTACAATTTTTAGTCCCTTTAATTGGAGTGAAGCTTTACGAATAATGAATGCCCAAGGCGCTATACTACGGTTAGGGCCTGCTAACAATCATCTTATTGAATTAAGAGAAAAACTATATGACGAAGTTCGCCCCTATCAAGATGA
>CALYQH010000237.1 GCA_945283395.1 uncultured Ventosimonas sp.
CTATAAAACTTAATTACTAAAATGGTAACTAGCGGTTAGTCTATGTTTATGAAGCGTCTTTTAATGTTATAGGGAAATATATCAGGCAAGATACTCTTAGCTAGATTCTGCTGTATGCTTTGCCAGTAATTTACTGTAAATAAATCAGCATGATGTTTCTTAAAAAGTTGTTTATGGCTGTTATCAGTAATAATATAAAATTCAAATTCTTCTGGGAAAATGTCATTTTCGCCCACCGTATACCAAGGCTCAGCCGCCATTTCTTGCTCTTCTGTTTGAGGTTTAGGGATAGCTCGAAAATTGCATTGTGCCATGGGTACTATTTCATCATAGTCATAAAAAACAACACGTCCGTGATTAGTTACCCCAAAATTTTTGATAAGTAAATCACCAGCAAATAGACCTGCTCCAGCAATATCTTTAATAGCTTGACCATATTCTTGCAAAATACGTTCTTGTTCACTTTTTCTGACTTTATCTATATAAAGATTTAGCGGGATCATACGTCTTTCTATATAGAGATGTTTAATAATGAGATAATCACCTTCCATACTTAAACTACTAGCACAAGTTGTCTGCAGCTGTGCAAGACAGGTACTTGAAAATCTATTTAAGGGGAAGGCGACATGAGAAAACTCCCAAATATCTGCCATTCTCCCTACTCTATCTTTGCGTTTGACTAGTTGATAACAATTTTTTACGGTTTTTGTTTGAATATCTTTCTTTATATGATTAGGGTCTTTAATCAATTTAAATACATAAGGGTAAGAGGGTAGGGTAAAAACATTCATGACCATTCCTTCGGTTCCTAATGCAGTAGCGAATTGATCGTTAGAATGACGTAAATGATAAATAAAAGCACGATAAAATTCATTTTTACCTTGTTTATGGAAACCTATAGCGGTATAAAGATCGGCAATTGTTTTATTAGGTAATATTGTTTTTAAAAAGCGTATGAGTGCTGATGGAACAGGAAAATCTACTTTAAAGTAAGCTCGTGCAAAGCTAAAGATATTAGAAATATCATATTCATCATCTAAAAAGGCATCTATATAAAGTAGTTGATTACGAGTAAGTAAAGAGATAACAAAAGGATAGATTTTATTATTATTGACTAGTCGCCCGATACAATAAGCGCCTTTATTACGATAAAAAACAGGGGTTAATACATTAATTTGAAAAAATTGAGTTAGACAGGAAAACTGTTGTTGATAGTTTTTAATGGCTTTGCTAATGTTTGACGTATCTCTTAATAAATTTTCATAAGGTAATTTTATAGGAATATCAGTTAAGAGCTTTTCAATAGTTTGATCAAAATTATTTTCAGCAGGATAATAGCTTCTATAATCAAGGTAGCGGGTTTGAATATTTTGAGTGTTAATAGCGGCATTAAAAAATATATAATCATTGTAATAGTAACGTCTATTAAATAATTGACAAAATACTGAATTGAAAAAACTTTCTGCTAACTCTGGCTGTAAATGTTTATACAGACTATGCATATAAGCAATTTTTGTGGCTTGCCAAAGTTCCTCATCTAGTTGTTCGATTTTAAAAATTTCTTTAATGTGATTGACACACTCATGCACTCGACAATCATATAAATCTATTTGTTCTATAGAAGCACGATAAGCGTCTTGAAATTGAGATTTACTAAAATAGCGAGCAGCTTTTTTATTATAAAGCGTAAAAATTCGAAAGTGCCTATTAAAGCCTGTTAGCATCAGATTAGCTAATGCTTGTGCAGAAAGTTCCATTGCTTATCCATTGTTATTATAAAAGTAAACTCTAGCAAACCTTTAAAAGTTTACTAGAGTGTTAATGATTAAAATTGGTGTTCTTCAGTAGAGCCTGTTAATGCTGTTACAGAAGAAGCGCCACCTTGAATAACGGTGGTAACATCATCAAAGTAGCCTGCTCCTACTTCTTGTTGATGCGCTGCAAAGGTGTAACCGCGGCTTTGTGCTGCAAATTCTGGTTCTTGTACTTTTTCTACATAATGTTTCATGCCTTCGCCTCTAGCATAGTGGTAAGCTAGATCAAACATGTTATACCACATATTATGAATACCTGCTAGGGTAATAAATTGATAGCTATAACCCATATCAGCTATATGTTGTTGAAAATTAGCAATAGTGGCATCATCTAAATTTTTCTTCCAGTTGAAGGAAGGCGAGCAGTTATAAGCTAAGAGTTTATGAGGAAATTTAGCTTTGATTGCGTTAGCAAATTGTCTAGCTTCATCAAGATTAGGGGTTGCCGTTTCACACCAAAGAATATCTGCATAAGGAGCATAAGCTAATCCTCTAGCAATCGCTTGCTCTATCCCCGCTTTAGTTTTATAAAAACCTTCTGGAGTACGTTGCCCAATAATGAAAGGATGATCATAGGGGTCAGCATCAGAAGTTAATAAATTTGCAGCGTTGGCATCGGTACGAGCCAATAAAATAGTAGCTACCCCCATAACATCAGCAGCTAAACGAGCAGCTATCAGCTTTTGAATAGCCTCTTGGGTGGGTACTATGACCTTGCCACCCATATGACCACATTTTTTTACTGCAGAAAGTTGATCCTCAAAATGTACTGCTGCGGCACCGTTAGCTATCATATTTTTCATAATCTCAAAGGCATTTAGGACACCACCAAAACCTGCTTCAGCGTCAGCTATAATGGGTAAAAAATAATCTATTGCTTGGTTTGCTGATAATTTACCGTCACAAATAGCTTTCCATTGAATTTCATCAGCTCGTTTAAAAGTGTTATTCATGCGACGTACCACTTCTGGCACTGAGTCATAAGCATATAGCGATTGGTCTGGATACATAGTTTCTGAGCTATTAGCATCGGCTGCAACCTGCCAACCAGATAAATAGATAGCCTCAATTCCTGCCTTAGCTTGTTGTAACGCTTGTCCGCCTGTTAATGCGCCAAGTGAGTTAACAAACCCTTTTTTGGCTCCTCCATTTAAAAGAAACCAAAGTTTTTCAGCCCCTTTTTTGGCTAAAGTATATTCTATTTGGACACTGCCCCTTAATCTAATTACATCTTCAGCATTATAAGGACGTGTGATATTTTTCCACCTAAGATTAGTTTCCCAATCTTTTTGTAGGGCCGTTATTTGTTGTTGTATCATGGTAATTTCCTCAATATATTATTTTTGTTACACCTTTAGTTTTATAAAATATTACTTAATAAGTTCATAAGCAGGGGTTGTTAAAAATTCTTCAAAGTTATCATTACTTACTAAGTCAGTAAGTATTCTAGCCGCTTGATCTATGGCTTGATGTTGATCTAGTTGTGTATTAGTTTTTAGATAATCTATTTCTTTTGAAATCAATGCGTTAACTGTAGATAAAGTAATAGTATTACCTTTAGAACAGGTTAAATTGGGAGTACGTATCCATTGCCAAAGTTGCGCTCTGGAGATTTCTGCGGTAGCAGCATCTTCCATAAGATTGAAAAT
>CALYQH010000238.1 GCA_945283395.1 uncultured Ventosimonas sp.
TTAAGCTATAAGTATGGCTGCCATAGCCATGCATATGGCGATAACCATCAGGAATGCCCCGGTCAGAAAATAAAATGGTTACTTGATGTAATGATTCGGGAGAATGCGACCAAAAATCCCACTTCATTTGAGAAGGTTTTAAATTTGATCTAGGATCACGCTTTTGGGTATGGATAAAGTCTGGAAATTTAATAGCATCTCTAATAAAAAATACAGGGGTATTATTACCTACAACATCCCAGTTACCATCTTCCGTATAGAATTTTAAAGAGAAACCACGAGGATCACGGGCAGTATCTGCTGAGCCCCTTTCGCCGCCTACTGTAGAAAAACGAGCGAACATAGGCGTTTTTTTCCCAATTTTTGAAAAAATCTTAGCACAAGTATATTTTGTAATATCTTTAGTAACTTCAAAAGTCCCGTGTGCACCAGAACCTTTTGCGTGAACGCGGCGTTCAGGAATATTTTCTCTACTAAAGTGAGCTAATTTCTCAACTAAATGAAAGTCATCTAAGGTAACAGGGCCTCTCGGACCAGCTGTTCGTGAATTTTGATTATCAGCTATTGGTGCGCCATTGGCACCTGTTAAAATCTTTTTACTCATCTTCGTGCTCCGGTTATATTACTTTAAAATTAAATAATAAAAGCAATTTGCTAATAAATAAAATTAATAAAATTTAGTATATTGATATATTTTGTTAATTATTTGTTTGTTATCTTAGAATTAATAGTTAAAATTTACTATTAGCTTATTGTCTTAGGAGAGTATGTACGACCAATAATTGATTATTAATCATTCAGTTGTTAACCTTTTATTTTAAAATGGTTGACAATATAGAGTTAAACCTTATGATACACCACTAAATCGTGAGCTTATTTTTTAAAGGAAACCATTATGTCGTTGGGCTCTATTCGTCATGACTGGACTTTGCCTGAAGTTATAGAATTATTCCAATTACCTTTTAATGATCTTATTTTTAAGGCACAAACTATCCATCGTCAACATTTTGATGCTAATGAAGTACAGGTTTCAACATTACTGTCAATTAAAACAGGTGCGTGCCCAGAAGATTGTAAATATTGTCCACAGTCAGGCCACTATGATACTGGCTTAGACAAAGAAAAACTACTTGAAGTTAAAAAAGTTATAGAAGAGGCTAAAGCAGCTAAAGCTATAGGTTCAACGCGTTTTTGTATGGGGGCAGCTTGGAAACATCCTACCGTTAAGGATATGCCTTATGTTTTAGAAATGGTAAAAGGTGTTAAAGCATTAGGTATGGAGACTTGTATGACTTTAGGTAAGTTATCTCAAGATCAAGCTTATGCTCTGGCTGATGCTGGACTGGATTATTATAACCATAATTTGGATACCTCCCCAGAGTTTTATAGCCGCATTATTACTACCCGCACTTATAGTGAACGTTTGCAAACCTTAGCTTATGTCCGAGAAGCAGGTATGAAAATTTGCTCAGGAGGTATTTTAGGGATGGGGGAATCATTAAAAGATAGAGCTAATTTATTAATCCAATTAGCTAATTTACCAGAACATCCAGAAAGTGTCCCTATCAACAATCTAGTTAAGGTTAAAGGGACGCCTTTAGCAAACGAAAAAGATATAGAACCATTTGATTTTATTAGAATGCTAGCTGTCGCTCGGATTATGATGCCGAAATCCCATGTACGCTTATCAGCAGGACGCGAGCAAATGAACGAACAAATGCAAGCGTTAGCTTTTTTAGCTGGAGCAAATTCTATATTCTATGGAGAAAGGCTATTAACAACTACCAATCCGCAAGTAGAGAAGGATCAGGCATTATTTGTAAAATTAGGGATTAGACCAGAGCAACGCCAAGATCACAGTGATGAAGTTCATCAAGCAGCCATAGAACAGGCCGTTATAGAGCAGCGTCAATCCAATATGTTTTATGATGCTACTAAGGCTTAATTATGAGTTTTGATTTAGCTGCTCGCCTTGCCAAGCAACAAGTTAATCACTTATTTCGGAGTCGCTTGAGCTTACAAAGCCCCCAAGCACCTGTGGTAAAAATTAATGGTCAATCATATTTAGCTTTTTGTAGTAATGATTATCTAGGGTTAGCTAACCATCCTAAATTAATTGGAGCATTGCAACAAGGGGCTAAACTTTGGGGAGTAGGGAGTGGAGCTTCTCATTTAGTGATAGGTCATAGTGAACCTCATCATCAATTAGAAAAAGCCTTAGCGCAGTGGTTAAATAGACCAAGAGTATTATTATTTTCTACAGGTTATATGGCTAATTTAGCTGCTATGACCTGTTTATTGAGTAATCAAGATACTGTATTACAAGATAGACTCAATCATGCTTCTTTGCTAGATGGGGCTCTCTTGAGCGGCGCTAGATTTTTGCGCTATCAACATAATAATGTACAAAATTTACAACAACGTTTAGCTAGATCTCAAGGTGATATACTCATCGCCACCGATGGGGTATTTAGCATGGACGGTGACTTAGCCCAACTTGCCGACATGAGCCAGCTAGCTAAACGATATAACGCATTGTTGATGGTTGATGATGCTCATGGTATGGGAGTATTAGGTAATAGAGGAGCTGGAACAGTTGAATATTATCATTTGACTGTGCAAGATGTTCCTATATTAATAGGAACGCTAGGTAAGGCTTTTGGTACATCTGGAGCTTTTATTGCTGGTTCGAATGATTTGATAGAGACACTTATACAATTTGCGCGCCCTTATATTTATACTACTGGTCAACCACCTGCTATTGCTAGTGCAACTTTACAAAGCTTGCAATTAATAATAGAAGAAGGTTGGCGTAGGAATCATTTAAAACAACTTATTCAATTATTTAAAACTGAAGCTAAAGCATTAGATTTACCTATAATGAATAGTCCAACTCCTATTCAGCCCTTATTAATTGGGGATAGTGACCAAGCATTAGCATTTGCTAATGCACTCAAAGAACAGCATATTTTAGTGAGTGCTATTCGGCCACCTACTGTACCTAAAGATAGTGCTAGGCTCCGTATTACTTTGAGCGCTGCTCATACCCAAGACCATATAGAGCAGTTAGTGAAGGCCTTAGCAAAATGTTGGCAGAGGTTTAAGAGGTAATTTTGTGCTAAATATTTTTATGCTGACAGGTTGGGCAGTAGGTAGTAAACCATTAATTCCCCTAGCCAAACAACTACAACAATTAGGTTACCAAGTTACTTTAGTTGATTTACCCTATAAAATTGAATCACAACAATGGTTAATCGAGCTAGCCAAACAACTGCTTCGACATAGTATTTGGCTAGGTTGGTCTCTAGGAGGACAATTACTTAGCTATTTAACCAGCGAATATGGTCAATTCTGTAAAGGGCTGGTGACATTAGCAGCAAACCCCTGCTTTAAAGCTCGACATGATTGGCCTTGTGCCATGGCGAGTGATATTTTTGCTAATTTTCAAATAGCC
>CALYQH010000239.1 GCA_945283395.1 uncultured Ventosimonas sp.
AAGGATTACCCACTACTTACCAAGTTATTTATAGCCTCTTAGAGAAAAGGTAGTAAAAATGAAAAAAGCTTTTTTTGTAACAGGCACAGATACTGATGTAGGTAAAACTACAATAAGCTCTGGTCTTCTAGCTAAAGCTGTGCAACAAAAACTCATGACGGCTGCTATTAAGCCTATTGCTTCAGGATGTAGGAAAACTGCTCAAGGATTACGTAATAGTGATGCGTTAACGCTATTAGAAAATACTAACTTAAGTTTAACCTATGAAGAGATAAATCCTATCGCTTTTTTGCCTGCCATTGCCCCACATATTGCTGCCCAAGAGCAAGATATAGATTTATCAGTAACAACTCTATATCCCTATGTTAAACATGTTTTACTAAAAAAGGCTGACTTTACTTTAATAGAGGGGGCAGGAGGTTGGCGTGTCCCCTTAAATGATACAGAATATCTGTCAGATTTGGTAAAAGCCTTGGCATTACCTGTTATTCTAGTAGTTGGAGTTAGACTTGGCTGTGTTAATCATGCAGTTCTAACTTTAGAAACTATCCAGCGGGATGGCCTTATCGTAGCTGGCTGGATAGCTAATATCATAGATCCCCAAATGGCTAGGTTAGATGATAATTTACAGACATTAGCAAAATTAATAAAAGTACCTTGTTTAGGGACGGTTCCTCATTTAACAAAATTAACAGCTACTCATGTAGCCAGCTATCTTTCCCTTGATCCTTTGCTTGGAGACTAACTCTATGACTATAAATAATGACTGGATGCAAAGAGATTTAGCGGTACTTTGGCATCCTTGCACGCAAATGAAAGATCATGAGAATTTGCCTATTATACCAGTTAAATCAGGGCAGGGCATTTATTTAGAAGACTTTGCTGGCAAGCGATATTTAGATGCCATCAGCTCTTGGTGGGTTAATATATTTGGTCATGCTAATCCCCGTATTAATGCTCGAATTAAAGCTCAGGTAGATGAATTAGAACATGTGATTATGGCAGGTTTTACTCATCAACCTATTATAGAGTTAGCTGAGCAGTTAGTGGCTATCACACCACAAGGGCTCGATAGATGTTTTTTTGCAGATAATGGTTCATCTTGTATAGAAATTGCGTTGAAAATGAGTTTTCATTATTGGCTAAACAAAGGGCAATCTCGCAAAAAGCGTTTTATTACCTTAACTAATAGTTACCATGGAGAAACAGTGGCTGCTATGTCTGTAGGTGATGTAGCGTTATTTACCGAAACCTATAAAGCATTACTGTTTGATGCTATTAAAGTCACTTCGCCAGATTGTTATTTAAGGGAGGAGGGCATATCAGAAGAGCAACATTCTTTAAAAGTTTTTACTGAAATGGAGCAGGTTTTAGCCAAACATCATCATGAAGTAGCAGCAGTTATAGTTGAACCCCTTGTTCAATGTGCTGGGGGAATGCGTATGTACCATCCAATCTATTTACAGAAACTCAGATCGGCATGTGATTACTATAACGTGCAATTAATCTTTGATGAAATAGCGGTAGGCTTTGGTCGGACAGGCACCATGTTTGCCTGTGAACAAGCCGCTATAACTCCTGATTATTTATGTTTATCTAAAGCCTTGACGGGGGGATATCTGCCTATGTCAGTTTGCCTGACCAGTAATACAATTTATCAAGCTTTTTATGATGATTATCAAACCTTAAAAGCTTTTTTACATTCCCATAGTTACACCGGCAATCCCTTGGCCAGCGCAGCAGCTTTAGCAACTTTATCAATTTTTAAAGAAGACCATGTTATTGATAATAATAAAAAACTTATCAATTGCTTAGCTAAGGCAGCAGCACCTTTAAAAGAGCATCCTCATGTAGGTGAAGTACGCCAAACAGGTATGGTATTAGCTGTTGAAATGGTGGCTGACAAAGCTACTAAAAAACCTTTTGCTTGGCAGGAAAGGCGAGGTTTACAGGTATTTAAATATGCATTATCAAAAGGAGTATTATTAAGACCTATCGGCAATGTGGTCTATTTTATGCCCCCTTACATTATTACCCCTGAGCAAATTGCTTATATTATACAGGTTGCTAGCGAGGGAATTGAGCTGGCAACCCATTCAGCAGCAAGCTTTATCAATAATGCTAGTTTGGCAAATTTCAAAGATCCTGCTTAAATTACTCTATAGCCGTTACTTGGTAATCAAGATCTTTGATAGCTTTGGTCAACATATCATCAGTTACGCTTTGGGTTACTTCTAAGGTGGCTATTTTTTTAGTTAAGTCTACACTAACTTGAGAAACGCCAGCAATATCATTAAGGGCTTTGGCAACAGAATTTGAGCAATGACTACAACTCATGCCTTCAATATGAATAGTTTTTTTCATGTTAAAACTCCTTTGTAAAGAAGAGGGAAATTGATTAGTGGGTTCAGAATGGTGAATAGATGTATTGGGGGTAGTTGTTAAATGAGGTTTAAAAAAACGTAATCTTAAGGCATTGGATACCACACTGACAGAGCTTAGGCTCATAGCTGCTGCTGCAATCATAGGGTTTAAGGTTAATCCCCAAATTCCATAAAATACCCCAGCAGCTATTGGAATACCAATGATATTATAAATAAATGCCCAAAATAGATTTTGTTTAATATTGCAAATTACTGCTTTACTTAGTTGAATAGCAGTTACTACATCTAATAGATCGCTTTTCATTAATACAATATCTGCTGACTCTATGGCGATATCAGTACCAGCACCTATGGCAATACCTACATCAGCTCTTGCTAGTGCTGGGGCATCATTAATCCCATCTCCTACCATTGCTATCTTATGGCCTTGTTGTTGAAGGGTTCTAATATGGTGTTCTTTATCTTGGGGTAATACTTCTGCTATCACTTGTTTAAGGCCTAATTGATGCTGAATAGCATTAGCAGTTTTTGTAGAATCACCGGTTAACATAATTACATTTAAGCCAAGCGCAGCTAGCTCGTTGATAGCCTGCTGACTGTTAATTTTTACCTTATCAGCTACCGCGAATATAGCTAATAATTGTTTTTTACAAGCAAAAAAGAGCACAGTTTTAGCTTGATTTGCTAATTGTGCAGCTTGGTTTTGTAGCTCATCGGATAAAGCAATTGCTTGTGCTTTCAGTAATGTAAGATTACCAGCATAATAGGTGCGATTATCTATGATCCCACTAATACCTTGACCAGCATATTGAGTAAAGTTTGTCACAGTTAGAAGTGACAATTGTTGTTCGTTAGCTAATTGGACAATAGCTTGAGCTAGCGGGTGCTCTGATAGTTTCTCTAACGATGCAGCTAGTATTATTAATAATTGTTTACTAGATTGGTTATTCACTGCTATCAAATCTGTTAATTGCGGTTTCCCTTCGGTAATAGTCCCGGTTTTATCTAGTACAATAGTGTCTATGGCTTGTGTAATTTCTATATCAGCTGCTG
>CALYQH010000240.1 GCA_945283395.1 uncultured Ventosimonas sp.
ATAGTCACTCCATCTCAAGCTATAGCAAATGGTGCTGACTTTTTAGTGATTGGACGCCCCATCACTAAAGCTAAAGACCCAAGTAAAGCACTTACTGATATTTTAACTAGTCTGGCATAAAACCTTAACAGTTTGCTTATTAGACATTAAAGGCTACTAAAAACGTCTATTTAAATTTTGAGTAGCTAAAATCTTAGCAGCAATTTCTTCTACAGAATAATGAGTCGAGTTTACAAATGGAATATTTTCTCTTTGAAAAAGTGCTTCTGCTTCTTGAATTTCAAATTGACATTGAGCATAACTAGCATACTTACTATTGGAACGTCGTTCATTACGTATTGCTACTAATCTATCTACATCTATAGTTAAGCCAAATAAGTTATTTTTGAAGTCCTTAAGAGGTTCAGGTAGTGTACGTTTTTCCATATCCTCTTCGGTAAGGGGATAATTGGCAGCTTTAATTCCATACTGCATTGCCATATATAAACAGCTAGGTGTTTTACCACTTCGCGATACTCCTACTAAAATAATATCTGCTCTATCATAAAAGCGAGTTCGAGAGCCATCATCGTTATCTAAAGCAAAGTTAATAGCATCTATACGATCAACATAATTATTGGAAATAGAGTGAGTTTTACCAACCGAGCCAGTTGCTTTTGTGGCTAGTTCTGTTTCTAAAGAAGAAATAAAAGTTGAAAAAATATTAATAATAAAACCATCACTTTGTTTTAATGTATTACTGATTTCAGGATCAACAATTGTTTCGAAAACTAATGGTCTGACACCGTCACGTTTACCTGCCTCATTAATTTGTTCTACTAAAAGTTGAGCTTTGTCAATTCTATTGATATAAGGGCGAGTTAATAATTGAAGCTCTATTTTATCAAATTGTGATAATAAGCTATGGCCTAATGTCTCAGCAGTAATTCCTGTGCCATCTGATACAAAAAATGCGGTTCTTTTCATAAAATGCTTGCCTAAAATTAAAGAATAATAACCTTAAGTCTGATATAGTAATGCCAATAATATATATTTGATAAGTGTTTTTTTATTGCTTAAATTTAATATATATTATTTGTACTTTCATTAAGATAAATGTTAATTAGATGAGCACTATCTGACCATGTGTCAATCATTAAAATGGAGAGACTGCCTTGGCGATTAATACTAAGTACGTGGTTTCGTTGGAACTAGTTGGCGTACAAGATGTGGAAAAGGTGGGAGGCAAAAATGCCTCTTTAGGTGAAATGATAAGCAATTTAGCAGGTGCTGGTGTTTCTGTACCAGGAGGTTTTGCTACAACAGCAGACGCTTACCGTGAGTTCTTAGAACAAAGTGGACTCGATAAGCAAATTCATGACTTACTAGACAAACTCAATGTAGATGATGTCAATGCGTTGGCTAAGGCAGGTAAACAAATTCGGCAATGGATTATGGAAGCTAACCTTCCTAATCAATTAGATGCAGATATTAGAGCAGCTTTTAAAGAATTGGCGCAGGGTCAGGACATAGCAGTTGCTGTTCGTTCTTCAGCAACCGCTGAAGATTTACCTGATGCTTCTTTTGCTGGACAACAAGAAACATTTTTGAATATCCGAAGCGTGGATAATGTCATCCGCGCGGTTAAAGAAGTTTTTGCCTCTTTATTTAATGATAGGGCTATTGCTTATCGTGTTCATCAGGGGTTTGACCATAGGCAAGTGGCTTTGTCAGCTGGTATACAGCGTATGGTACGTTCTGAGACAGGTACATCTGGAGTTATGTTTACCTTAGATACTGAGTCGGGTTTTAGGGACGTAGTCTTTATAACTGCTGCTTATGGCTTAGGTGAAACAGTCGTACAGGGAGCGGTTAATCCAGATGAATTTTATATACATAAACCTACCTTAGAAGCTGGTCGTCCAGCCATTTTGAGACGTAATTTGGGTAGCAAAGCTATTAAAATGGTTTATGGGGAAGAAGCTAAAGCTGGGCTTTCTGTGAAAACGGTAGATGTTCCTGAGGAAGATAGAGGATGTTTTTCTATAACTGATGCAGAAGTGGTCAGTCTTGCAAAACAAGCCCTTATTATTGAAAAACACTACGGTCGTCCTATGGATATTGAATGGGCTAAAGATGGTGATGACGGTAAACTTTATATTGTCCAATCTCGTCCTGAAACTGTTAAGAGCCGTACTCAGGTTAGCGTGATGGAACGTTATCTGATGAAAGAAAAAGGTCATATTCTAGTAGAGGGACGCGCTATCGGGCAGCGTATTGGTTCTGGTACTGTGAAAGTTGTCCATGATATTTCGGAAATGGATAAGGTGCAAGAGGGAGATGTATTAGTTTCTGATATGACAGATCCTGATTGGGAACCTGTAATGAAGCGGGCTAGTGCCATTGTTACCAATAGGGGAGGGCGAACTTGCCATGCCGCTATTATCGCACGTGAGCTAGGTATCCCAGCAGTAGTGGGTTGTGGCAATGCTACTAAGTTATTAAAAGAAGGCCAAGAAGTGACTGTGTCTTGTGCTGAAGGTGATACAGGAGTAATTTACGAAGGTAAATTAGATTTTGATATTAAAAAGAGCTCAGTTGATGCTATGCCTTCTTTGAAGTTCAAAATCATGATGAATGTAGGTAATCCTGATCGTGCATTTGACTTCTCAATGTTACCTAATGCTGGTGTTGGGTTAGCTCGTCTTGAGTTTATTATTAATCGCATGATAGGGGTGCATCCTAAAGCATTACTAAATTTTAATACTTTGCCTATAGATATCAAAGAAACTGTTAAAAAGCGTATAGCTGGTTATAAAAGCCCTGTTGATTTTTATGTAGATAAGTTAGTGGAGGGTGTTAGCACTATAGCAGCTGCTTTTTATCCTAAGAAAGTGATTGTTCGTTTATCTGATTTTAAGTCTAATGAATACGCTAATTTAATAGGCGGTAAGCTTTATGAGCCTGAAGAAGAGAATCCTATGTTGGGATTCCGTGGTGCTTCTCGTTATATCAGTGAATCATTCCGTGATTGCTTTGAGTTAGAGTGTCGCGCCATGAAACGAGTACGTAATGAAATGGGGTTAACTAATGTTGAGTTAATGATACCTTTTGTTCGTACAGTAGCAGAAGCAAGTCAAGTGATAGATTTGCTTGCCGAGTACGGTCTCAAACGAGGTGAAAATGGCCTACGAGTCATCATGATGTGTGAATTGCCTTCTAATGCATTATTAGCTGACGAATTTTTATCATATTTTGATGGTTTCTCTATTGGTTCAAACGATATGACGCAATTAACATTGGGACTTGATAGAGACTCAGGGGTTATATCGCACTTGTTTGATGAACGTAATGAGGCGGTTAAGAAACTCTTATCCATGGCTATTCAAGCCTGTCGAAAAGCTGATAAATACATAGGTATTTGTTGACAAGGACCATCAGATCATCCA
>CALYQH010000241.1 GCA_945283395.1 uncultured Ventosimonas sp.
TAAGCCTGGCCACAAAGAAGCACGCATAACTGACATGTCATTAGAAATAGGATTAGCTAATAAAATGGGCTCAACATTAGGATTAAATAATTTAAAAAGCTTAGGATCGATAAAACTATAAGTTATAGCCTCATGATAACCACGTGCTACTAGTAATTCCCTTAATAGTTTTTTGCTTATTTCAGCTTCAATTTTACAATGGGGGGCTAAGCGTGCTTGTGGATAACGAACTGGTAACCTGTTATAACCGTAAAGACGCGCTACTTCTTCTAGCAAATCTTCTTCTATAGCCAAATCATAACGATAACTAGGAATAGTAACCTGCCAAACACCATTATTTTGTGATGTTAAAGTCAACCCCAAAGATGTCAATAATTCCTCAATTTCTCTATCTGACAGCTTAATGCCTAACACAGAAGTAATACGATCTGCATGTAAGGATACAGTAGCTAAGTTAGGTAAGTTTTGTTGATTCACCACTTCAACAATAGGGCCAGCCTCGCCTCCTACAATATCGAGTAATAAAGCTGTTGCTCGCTCCATAGCAGGGCCAGCTAGTTGCCAATCTACTCCCCTCTCATGGCGATGAGAGGCATCTGTATGGAGTCCATAAGAGCGCGCTTTACCTGCAATAGCAATAACATCAAAGAAAGCGCCCTCAAGCAGTAAATCTTTAGTTTTAGTAGTTATTGCAGTTTGAGATCCCCCCATTACTCCAGCAATAGCTAAAGGTTTATGATGATCAGCAATTATAAGCGTATCACTTCTCAAATTAACTTGCTGACCATTTAATAAGCTTAATGGCTCATTCTCATGGGCCATACGTATGACTATACCACTCTCTATCTGGGCTAGATCAAAAGCATGCATAGGTTGCCCTAACTCGAGCATAACGTAATTAGTTACATCTACAACAGGATCAATGCTACGAATACCCGCTCTACGTAATCTTTCTACTAGCCAGATTGGGCTTGTCTTGGTTATATCTACATTACGAATAATTCTACCCAAAAAACGAGGGCAAGCTTTAGGGGTTAATACATCTATATTTATTTTATCACTAATGCTCGGTTCAATAGGATGTGTATCAAAAGCAGCCACAGGTGAATTATATAAAGCCCCTACCTCTCTAGCTATACCCCTCATTGAAAGGCAATCACCTCTGTTAGGCGTCAAATCAATTTCAATGGCAGTATCATTTAAATCTAAATAGTCACGAAAATCTTTACCTACTGTGGCATCGGTAGTTAATTCCATTAATCCAGAATGGTCATCACTCAATCCTAACTCTTTAGCCGAGCAAAGCATGCCATTAGATTCCACCCCTCTTAATTTAGCTTTTTTTATCTGAATATCACCCGGTAATTTCGCACCTATTTGTGCAAAAGGAACTTTTATTCCGCCTCTAGCATTAGGTGCACCACAAACTACTTGTAAAGTTTCTTTACCATTAGAAACCATACAGACTTTAAGTTTATCAGCATTAGGATGAGGTTCTGTCGTTACAATTTCCCCCACAACTACTCCTGTAAACTCGCCTGCTACAGGCTCAACACTATCTACCTCTAGTCCAGCCATGGATAAACGAGCCACTAAATCAGCTTGACTAACATTAGGATTAACTAAATTACGCAACCAATTTTCACTAAATTTCATACTGTTCTCCTCATTCTAGATTCTGTTATTAACGAAATTGCGATAAAAATCGTAAATCGTTATCAAAGAACAGACGTAAATCATTAACTCCATAACGTAACATAGCTAAACGCTCAGCCCCCATTCCAAAAGCAAAGCCAGAGAACTCTTGTGGATCTATCCCTGACATACGTAACACATTAGGATGAACCATGCCACAACCCATTACTTCTAACCAGCCAGTTTGTTTACAAACACGGCACCCCTTACCACTACACATCACACACTCAATATCTACTTCAGCAGAAGGTTCAGTAAAAGGAAAAAAAGAAGGACGGAAACGTACTGCAAATTCTTTTTCAAAAAACACTCTTAAAAACTCTTCAATAGTGCCTTTTAAATCGCCAAAACTGATATCCTTATCTACTAACAATCCCTCAACTTGGTGAAACATTGGAGAATGTGTCATATCAGAGTCACAGCGATAAACACGGCCAGGACAAACTACCCTTATGGGAGGCTTCTTACCCTCCATGGTACGAACCTGTACAGGAGAGGTATGTGTACGTAATAACATAGAAGCATTAACATAAAAAGTATCATGCATGGCTCTAGCTGGATGATGGCTAGGAATATTTAATGCTGCAAAATTATGGTAATCATCTTCTATTTCAGGGCCTTCTGCCACCTCGTAACCTATATTAGTGAAAAAACTTTCAATACGTTCTAAAGTACGGGTGATAGGATGAATACTCCCTGATATTTGGCCACGTCCTGGTAAAGTCACATCAATTTTTTCAGTAGCCAATTTTGCATTCAATGCAGCTTGTTCCAACGACTGTTTTTTATCATTTAACGCTGTTAATACTTGTTCTTTTGCCTGATTAATTAAAACACCTACTTTAGGGCGTTCTTCGGCCGAAAGTTCGCCTAACGTTTTCATCACTTGCGTTAATTCGCCTTTTTTACCTAAATACTGTACTCGCAATTGTTCTAAAGAATTAGCATCACGACTTTGCGCTATGGCAGTTAATGCTGTTACTACTAATCCATCCAGATTTTCCATCCACAAACTCCAGATATAAATACAAAAAATAAAAGTAAAATTATACACTCTTAGCCTATCACTTCCTATAAGCAAGTTATTTTCGAGAGTTATTAGTCTTTTTTATTTAGTGATCAACTAAAAGCCACTATTTTTCTGGAAGTGATAATTTTGATAAAATAAGTTGAGGTCATTTTTCTCTAATTATTAAATTAACTATGAATTACCACAAATTTATTAATAAATTAGCAAGAAAGATAAAGTTGCTTTGCCAATAAAAAGCTTAAATAAGTAATTTTAGTTAAATATTATAACTGCCAATTCTATATAATCATCCAGCATTTTTGCTAGACATAAGCTTATTACTAACCAAGCTTTTTAGTAAGTGACAATATAGCTAAACTTTACCACTAACTTAGCTTAAATAATGCAGTCAATAGATAAAAAAGTAGCTGAAGAAAATCTTTGTAGATTATTAGCTGATTTGTTATAGACTAAAAGATTTAGTGTCGCTATTTGATCTTAATTATTTTCATTCTTAGTCATGGAAGAATGGCAACTCGACTTAATAAGTGGCTAATTTTATATTATTGCCACTTACTATTGCATGTTAGCCTTCAATAAGCAGTATCAAACAATACTTTGTTAATTCACACATCCTTCAATCTAGGTTTATTTACCATACACTGGGAAACGAGAGCAAATATGTTGCACTTGTTTTTTTACTCTTTCAATAACTGCTTCA
>CALYQH010000242.1 GCA_945283395.1 uncultured Ventosimonas sp.
GTTTTATTAAAAGAAAAGACCAAGGAATTATTAGATTTTATCAAGCAACTCTAGTGTTAACGGTGGCTACTAGCTGAAATTTATTATTTCAGCTAGCAAAAAAAATTCTTGTAATAAATCACTTTAAACCATTATAGTAATATTGATAGCTTAAGAAACATTCAGAATTTATTATGTCTAAGCGACCCGAACAGCCTGCTAGTATCTATACTGAATCACCTGACAAAGAAAAGGGATTGCTAGCATTTATTCGCCGTAATCAACAGCGTATTGGTTTAATTTTAACTATCGCTGTTTTTATTTTAGCACTAATAGCCTTTTCTCACTTAGTAAAAGATATAGATAAAGAAAGTTTAAGTAGAGCTTTCAGTAATGTCACTTGGCAAGCTATTGGCTTAGCTATGCTATCTGCCATAGTTAGTTACACCATGATATTTGGCTATGAATGGTCAGCTAGTCATTATGCAGATACTAAATTATCTATCCCAAGCTTAGCTTTAGGAGGCCTCTGTGCAGCAGCCATAGGCAATGCTTTAGGTTTTTCTATGCTAACGGGTGGATCAGTACGTTACAGAGTTTATAGTAGAAAAAATACGCCTGCTTTAGGTATTATTCAAATGACTGTTTTTGCTAGTCTTTCTTTAGGGCTAGCATTACCACCTATCTCCGCCTTAATGGCTTTTACTGATATAACTTACTCTGCCAAAGCCCTGCATATTAATGAAACGTTATTAATTATAATAGCTAGCCTAGTGATTATTGGCTATATTTTACTATTAATGATTGCTAGTCATTTTGTTGAAGCTGAACATCCCTCACGTGATAGCCGTCATTTAAACTTTGGCTTAGTGAACATACGTGCACCTAGTTTACGTATTACTATGTTGCAATTTATCATCACTTTTTTCGATGTTCTAGCAGCAGGTAGCGTCCTTTATTTTCTTCTTCCTACTAGTGTAACCATACCTTTTGGTACTTTTCTAACCGTTTATTTATTAGCTCTGGCTGCTGGCGTGTTAAGTCACGTCCCTGGTGGATTAGGTGTTTTCGAAGTGGTTTTACTCGCTGCTTTTAATGAACAGCTAGACCAACCAGGATTATTAGCTGCATTACTTTTATATAGGCTGATTTACGTAGTAACGCCTCTTATTATAGCCTGTTTAGTTTTATTAGTAGTTGAGGCTAGAAGATTTGCCGCAACTCGGCAAGCTGTTCGTATTGTGTCTAGTAGCGCTGCACCTATTATGGCGTTAATGGTATTCATTTCTGGAGTAGCACTACTCTTTTCAGGAGTCACTCCTGAGCATGGTTATCGGTTATCGTATCTTTCAACCTTTATTCCTGACTTTCTTGTTAATGTATCGCATTTGACAGCTAGTTTAATAGGAACCTTATGTTTAGTTCTAGCTCAAGGACTGTGGCGTAGGCTCTCAGCCGCTTGGCTATTGACCTTTATCCTATTACTATCAGGGGTAGCTCTTTCCTTATTGAAAGGATTAGATTGGAAAATCGCATTTTTACTGCTATTTACTGCTTGCTTACTGTTTGCTTTCCGCAAAGTTTTTTATCGTCCCAGTAGGCTTTTTGATACTCCATTCTCACCGCTAACTTTAGCCATAGCAGGTTGTACTATTGCCATTTCCATTTGGTTATTTTTCTTTGTATATCGTCATGTTCCGTACAATAACGAATTATGGTGGCAGTTTACCTTAGATGCTAATGCCCCGCGTGGATTAAGAGCTATTACAGGTAGTACCATTTTGTTAGCTGTTATTATTCTTATGTGGTTACTACGCACCTCTCCCCCAAAAATTCAAGAGCCTTCAGATGAACAACTTAGTTTAGCTGCAAACATTATCCAAAATTCCTATCAGCCTGGTGGTGGATTAGTTTTTGGCAGAGACAAAGAACTTTTATTTCACCCTGAACAAGATGCTTTTATTATGTATTCTTGCCATGGTCGTAGTTTGATAGCACTATTTGATCCCATTGGTAATCCTCGACATCGTAATGAACTGATCTGGCAATTCAGAGATTTTTGTGATTATCACCATGTAAGGCCAGTATTTTATCAAGTAAAAGCAGATACTTTATCTGACTATATGGATATAGGTCTTACTGCCCTTAAACTAGGCGAAGAAGCAATTATTAATCTTGCAACTTTCAACCTAGATAACAAAGGCATGAAAGATCTGCGCTACACTTGGAATAGATGTAACCGCGATAGACTTACATTAAATATCTATGATAAGGGGCAAGTACCATTTACTGCCCTAAAAGTTATATCTGACGCATGGCTAATTAAAAAACCAGGCAAAGAGAGAGGTTTCTCGCTAGGGAAACTCAATCAAAACTATCTACAACATTTTAGAATTGCTACGGTTGAAGCGGAAGGACAAATTTTAGCTTTTGTCAATTTACTGGAAACTCAACACAACAATTTAGTTAGCATAGACATTATGCGAGTTCATCCAGATGCACCTAAATTAACTATGGAATACCTCATGCTTGCCTTAATATTGAAATTAAAAGAACAAGGTATTGAACGTTTTAGTTTAGGATTGGCACCGCTTTCTGGATTAAAACCTCGTAAAGGGGCTCCTCTTGCTTATCGACTTGGCTCATTAGTTTTTCGAAGGGGTAATCAGTTTTACAACTTCCAAGGGTTAAGACGTTTCAAGGAAAAATTCCAACCTGACTGGGAGCCTCGTTATATGGCGGTACCTGCTGGACTTGATCCTTTTATTGCATTAACTGATACGGCTGCACTCATTGCGGGAAGTTTAACAGGGCTAGTTAAACGGCAATGAAGAAAATAATTACTATTATTGTTAGTCTAATTTTGGTGGCTAGTGGATTCTTTGTTTTTTACTTAATAAGGCCTGAAGCATCAGCTCATTTAGAATTGATCAGTTTAACCAATGGCCAAACTATACAAATTATTAAAAAACCTAATCCCCAAAAAAATATTTTAATTATCACCCCTATCAATCAAGCCCTAACTGCTAATCAATTATTAGAGCTAGGCAATAGTGGTCATTTTCAAATTAGCCAGCTATCATTCAAAACATCTGATTGCCAGCAGCAGCAACAACTGTTACAAAGTAGCTTAACTGAACTAGGTAAAATAGATATTATGGCTGCACTAGGCAAAACCAGTATTTTACCGCTTTACTGGTTAATTCAAAATAACGACCCAACGTTAATTGGCCTTTCTGTTGGATTTTCAGCCACTAATAAAGATTGTGCGTTACCCTTACCTAGTGAGAAGAATAAAGGCCAATGGCAAGTAATATGGAATGATAATCCAGATGATGCTACTATCCAATATACAAACCAACAAACAAATACTCATACCCTAAAAGCTAATTATGATAGTTCATTGACTGAGCTACTTACATTACATCTCAATCGACTTTT
>CALYQH010000243.1 GCA_945283395.1 uncultured Ventosimonas sp.
ACAGGGACTAAAGAGATGGGTATTATAGCCATCTGGGGTGAGAGAGGGAACTGCAACGTTAGTAAAGACATTATGCTATCCTAAAAATTAAATGTAATTAACGCGACTAATTCTTACATATTAAGCACTAGTATTTAGAAGCAACCTTAGGAACCTCTTAAAAAAAGGCTATTCACTTTGTTTAAGGGTATTAGGTATATAAAGACTCTATATGAATTAGCACTAGCAAAACTAGAAAAAATAAAAATAGAATAAGGAACAAATTTAGAATTAACAATAATCAGACAAATAATAGTACAATTAATTTGCTCGATTTGATATATGGAGGCCGGGGTCGGAATCGAACCGGCATAGACGGATTTGCAATCCGCTGCATAAGCCATTCTGCCACCCGGCCATAAGAGGCGAGGATTATAGGGTGTAGAAATTATTATGTCAAACCGTTTCCGCATTATTTTAGATAATCTGCTATATTTATTTTAAGTGGCTGCGGATTTTTCTCACTAGTCCTTTAATTGTGATGTATTTTTTGCTCTTTAATTAAGTATCATCCTAGAATGAAGACAATAAGTTCTTTAGGTTCATTAGTCTCAAAGTCTTAGTTGGGTTGTTTTCCTCCAATTGGAAATCTGCTTTATAGATGTTGTTTATTATTTTGCTGACTTCTAAAATGGCTAAATATACTGAAGAAATTAAACTCGTTAATCCAGCTTCTTCCTTATTGGGCCATTGAATATATACTACATTCAGTCGCAGTGATAGTCCCTTATATGCTGGTATCGCGAGCTTCTATTTTATAAGATAATTCATGCTTCGATTTTTCTACGAATCAATCATAATGTTCTGTTTGTTTGCCTCGAATGGTTGTTGGGGCATAAGCTAATCAATAGGCAAACTCTGCCTAAAGTAGATTCGATCTTGTGGTTAATTCATCCATGATTCCTCTCCTTTCCAGCAAACAAACAGGATCTAGCCTAGTAGATCTATAATATAAGTACCCAATAAATATACTTTACTAAGCTTTCTGTAAGATATTGGGGAGGTTCAGGCAAAAGGCCAAAATGGTTATAACATTAGCTGCTACATCCTAAAAATAATTTACTCATTACTCATTACTCATTACTCATTACTCATTACTCATTTTGGCTTCATTCGGGTATTTAATAAGTTGTTTTATTTATAACTGATCAAAGGCCAGTAAATAACTGGCCATTTGATTAATGGACGTAAATCATCCAAGTAAACACATAGCTTTGCAGTAAGTTTATCAAACCTACTATGACAGCAAAGAAGATACTATGTTTAACGGTGAAACGAAATAAATCAGATTCTTTTCCTACTTGACCTGTCGCAGCACAGGCAACCGCAATAGATTGAGGCGATATCATTTTACCTGTTACACCGCCACTACTATTGGAGGCTACCATTAATGTATCCGATAGATTTAATTGGTGCGCTGTGTTAGCTTGTAATGAGCCAAATAAGGCATTGGCGGATGTGTCTGAACCTGTTAAAAATACCCCTAGCCAACCTAAGAAAGGGGCAAAGAAAGGAAATGCTAAGCCGGTGCCTGCTAACACTAAAGCCATAGTGACAGACATACCAGAATTATTAGTTACATAAGCAAACCCTAACACTAAACCGATAGAAAATATAGACCATTTTAGTTCTTTTAGCGTTTCCCAAAAAATACATAAGGCTCTTTTGGAGCTGATTTTTAAGATAAGTATTGAGATGATGGCTGCTATTATAATAGCAGTACCTGTGGCAGCTATGAGGTCTAATTTGAATATAGCTGTTAAAGTATCATTTGTTTTAACTGCTACAGGTGAAGATTTAGCAATTAGCCCGTCAATACCACTAAAGGTAAAATATAGGTTACATTTAGAAAGTAAAGCTTTAAATGGAGCAAGTGTCCATACAGTTACCATAATAGTTAATATAATGAAGGGAGACCAAGCATTAAGTACTTGTCCTAAACTATACTTAAAAGGGGCTTGTGGTTTAACATCAGCAGCAAGCATAGCTGTTGTATTACCAGTATTCATTTGTAGATCAGTTTGCAAGGGCTTCCAAAATTGTAATAAAGCAGTTAAGCACAGCATGCTCACTAAGGCTGAAGTAATACCAGCTAACTCATAACTAATGTAATGGGAAGTAGAATACTGAGTTATAGAAAAACTAAGACCGGTTACTAAGGTCGCAGGTAGAGTCTGTTTAACCCCTTTTAGTCCGTCCATGATAAAGACAATCCACATGGGCACAAAAGCGGCTAACAGAAATAGTTGACGGCTTGTCATAGCGCCTATAGCTTGGGCATCAACACCACTAACTTGGCCCGCTACAGTAATAGGAATACCTAACGCCCCAAATGCAACGGGAGCTGTATTAGCAATTAAACAAAGACCTGCCGCGTAGATAGGGTTAAAGCCTAGCCCTGCTAACAAAGCAGCCGTAATAGCAACAGGAGCTCCAAAACCCGCAGCACCTTCAAGGAATCCTCCAAAACAGAAACCTATTAATAATACTTGTAGACGCTTATCATCGGTAATATAGATGATAGAATCACGAATAATATCAAATTGGCCACTTTTTACAGTTAATTTATAGAGGTAAACAGCGCCAATAATTATCCATGCAATAGGCCATAATCCATACAGGAAACCATAACTAGCTGAGAGTAAGGCCATTTGGGTAGGCATCCCAAAAACAACTATAGCGATAATGATAGATAAAATTAAGGTAATAGCTCCAGCGACATGACCCTTTAACCGTAGTAAAGTTAATGCTAAAAAGAAGAAAATGACTGGTATTATTGCAATAAAAGCGGATAGATAGATATTTTCTAATGGATTATAGACTTGTTCCCATATCTGCATGAATTTTGGCCTCTTTATGTTTATTATATAGGTTATAACTGGTAGTACCAATTTGTTAATTTATTTGCTTAGATTAATAGCTTAGCCCTTAATTAGTCAATCTTTCTTATGCGTATATTGGTTGATTAAAGGTAAGGTATTTAAAAAGATTAACACTTAATAAGTATTTATAAAAAATAGCGACTATAAGAAGTCGCTTTTTTGATTGTGAGAGGTTATTTGTATTAAGGATGTTTTAATCGTTAGAAAATATAGTATGATAAACATTATTTTTAAGTTGGGTTAGAGGTATAGCAATGCAAGCAGATATTGTTATTGTCGGTGCAGGTATGGTGGGCTGTACGCTAGCTTTAGCATTAAAAGAATCAGGTTTAAATATTGTTGTATTGGAAAGTAAAGCGACTAATTATAAAGAATTCAAACCAGATACTCCTTTTGAACCAAGAGTTAGTGCTATTTCTCTTGCTAGCCAAAAAGTGCTATAACATGTTAATGCATGGAATGGTATATTAGCTAGACGTCTTTCTCC
>CALYQH010000244.1 GCA_945283395.1 uncultured Ventosimonas sp.
TAATTGGTATCAAGCTGGTGTAACCTATTACCCATCTGCTGTCTTGCTTGTAAATAGGTATAGATATCTGCGCCACGAAAGGCATAAATAGCTTGTTTAGGATCCCCTATCAGGAACAACCCACAATTTTGTGGATGTTCTAAATAAATTTTATGTAAGATACGATATTGGATAGGGTCAGTATCCTGAAATTCATCAACCATAGCCACTGGGAACTGTTGTCTAATGAGTTTAGCTAAACGTTCCCCCATTGGTTTATGGAGTGCCTCGTCTAACCGTGTTAATAAATCATCGAAACCTATTTCGGCACGACGAATTTTTTGATAGTTAACTTGTTGCTTAACCCATTGGGTGGCATGAGTTAGTGCTGCTAAATTAGGGCTGAGTAACTTATTTAATTGTTCTGGTAAACTAGCCATAGCTTGTAAAGCAGGGTGAGTGGGCGGCGTTCCTTGTTTCCAAATTTCTGCTAAACCTTGTTCTGTTAATCTATCAAAGCCTGTGGCTAAGTCTAATGCTTCTTGAGTCGGCGAATTAGCCCATATTCTTAGTTTAGTAAACCAATTATTATAAAAACGTTTTTGTAATTTGCGGCTATCTACTAATTTTTTTGCACAGACCTCATCGCAAAGTTGTTCTAATTCATCTGCCCAAGTTAGCCAAGGTTCCTTTAGGGTAGCTAATTGTTGTTGCCTTACAGTGAGCTGCTGTTCTAATATATTTGCTAGCGTAGCATCAGAGCAAACTAGCTTAGCAGATAATAAGTCTTTTACTTGCAAGGTCAATAATTGAGGTGTTTGCCAATTAGTTATAACCCATTCAAGCGCTCTCCCTTGTAAAGGATAGCAAAAAATACGCCAATAATCTCGAACAACACTAGCTAATAATTCACTATGATCTGTCTCTAAATGCTGTTGGAATAAATTACCACTATCAAACGCATGTTCTTTTAACATACGTTGACACCATGAATGGATAGTTGATACTGCTGCTTCATCCATCCATTGCGCTGCGATTTCAAGCCGTTGAGCACAATTAGGCCATTCCATTTCTAAATAGTCATTGCGTAAGCTTGTTAACATCTCATCGGGGCTGCTCAATTCGTCTCTAAAGTAGCGAGCCGCCTCACTTAAGCGGGTTCTTATTCTATCTCTAAGCGCTTGCGTAGCTGCTTCAGTAAAGGTCATCACTAATATTTCGGGGGGTAGTAAGGCTCGTATAAAACGTGTTTGTAAACTACCATGGCCTAATACTAACCTTAAATAAAGAGTAGCAATAGTGAAAGTCTTACCCGTTCCGGCACTAGCTTCTATTAATTGACTTCCTTGTAATGGGAAAGAGAGCGAGAAAGGTAATTGGTTAGGCATTAATATGAGTCAAATAGGAGGCGAAGATATTTAGGTATTGTACAAAATTTCATCCTTATGTTGTAGCTGTTAAAAAGTTGTTACTTGCAATATGGAGATAAGTATAAATTGGTTTATAACAGGCATAGGTTAATTGACAATTAATAATGCTAATAGTTAGTTGTGTTACCGCCATTGCTGCTTAATGGTAATACAACTAATACTAGTTAAGTAAGCAAACTAACATTATATTATTGCAGTAAAACACTCTAACTCAGGTGAGCTAAAATAGATATCTTTTGAAGCTGGAGCACCCGCATTGGCATGTGCTTTGCGAAAAGCCTCAGAATGTGTCCAATTTTTAAAAGCTTGTTCTGATTCCCATTCTGCATGAGAGGCAAATAAGGTATAACCGTCTTGAGTAGTGCCTTGCAGTAAATTAAAACTGATAAAACCAGGCACTTGTTTTAATTGACTATCTCTTGTTTGCCAAATTTCAATAAAACGTTGTTCTTCACCTTGTTTTATTTTAAAACGATTCATGGTTAGATACATTTACAACCTCGTTAATAATGCTTATATAAAAAATAAGTTATTCTTATAAAATAGTACTATAGTATAACGCTAATTGGTTTGGATAAAACACTATGTATAAGTTAATTTTATCTTGGATTTGTATTTTTTTTATTCAAACTGCTATCGCAGAAGAAATCGTTAATGATATAACCGGTTTATCTCCTATAAAGGTAGCAGAAATTGCTACGCCAAAGACCACTGATGATGTTATACAATTAGTAAAAGCACATCAAGGGCCAATAGCCATCGCTGGTGGCAAATATAGCATGGGTGGACAGACGGCCATAGAAGATGCTTTACAAATAGATATGACTAAATTGAATCATATAATAGCATTTGATCCAGTCAATAAACTTATTACAGTAGAAACAGGAACCACTTGGCGGCAGATACAAGAATTAATAGATCCTTATAATCTATCAGTTACCATTATGCAGAGTTACGCTAATTTTACTGTTGGTGGCTCGTTAAGTGTTAATGTACATGGTCGATATGTTGGTGAAGGGCCGTTAATTTTATCTGTTAAACAAATTAAAATCGTATTAGCCGATGGTTCTTTGCTTATCGCCAGTCCAACTGTTAATCAAACTGTTTTTTATGGTGCTATCGGTGGTTACGGAGGTTTAGGCGTTATCACAGAGGTAACTTTAGCATTAGCAGATAATACTAAATTAGAGCGGATTAGCCAGTTAATGCCCATCAGTAATTATAAAAAGTATTTTGTTGAGACAGTTAAGAATAACCATACAGCTATTTTTCATAATGCTATTATTTATCCCCCAGATTTTCAAAAGGTTCGTGCCGTTACTTTTGTTAATACCGATAAACCATTAACTATTACTGATAGGTTACAACCTACCTTACAAGATTATTCGAAACAGCATAAGCAAATAGCTTTAGTAGCTTCTTCTTCTATTGGTAAACAATTGCGTAAACTGTATGATGAATGGCTCTATCGTAAAACTCAAGTTGTCTGGCGTAATTATGAAGCTAGTTATGATGTGGCAGAGTTAGGGGCTATTGCTAGTAAAGACCGTAGTTTTGTATTAGAAGAATATTTTATCCCTATTGAACAATTTGATAATTTTTATCCTAAGCTAATAAATATTTTGCATAATTATAAGGTTAATGTAATTAATATTTCTATTCGGCATGCTAAGCAAGACAGTGGTTCGTTATTAGCTTGGGCTAAATCTGATGTATTTGCTTTCGTCATTTATTATCGGCAAGGAACAACAGAAGCAGATAAGCAGCGAGTTGGCAACTGGACTAGGGAATTGATAGCTGCCGTTATAAGTTATGGAGGCAGTTATTATTTGCCCTATCAACTGCATGCAACACAAGAGCAATTTAATAAAGCGTATCCGCATGCCATTGACTTTTTTAAAGTAAAGGCTTATTTGGACTCTACAAATAAATTCAGCAATAAATTATTAGAGAAGTATAATAATTTTCAACGCTCAAATA
>CALYQH010000245.1 GCA_945283395.1 uncultured Ventosimonas sp.
AAGAATGGTACTGCCTGCTGGAGCTGCATACATTCCCACTACTTTATTAGCGGTAGAGGTGCCATTAGTAACTATGTAACTGCGCTCAGCATTAAATGTTTCAGCAATATACTTTTCTGCTTCTCTGTGAGGGCCTGAGTGATCCAATAACGAACCTAGTTCACCAACAGAGACGGATATATCTGACTTTAAGGTATTTTCACCATAAAAATCTACAAATAGACTACCTACAGGTGACCTATGGTAGGCTGTTCCGCCCATATGACCTGGTGTACAAAAGGATATTTGCTTTCTTTAACATAGTTAAAAAGGGCTTTCGTTAATGGTGGAAGGATGGCATTAGTATAGTCAGCAATAGTTCTTTTAATTCTATTGACTATATCTTCATTAGAATATAACGCACCATCAATGAATACGGCATGCTCACAAATTTGATTAAAATTTAAGTTGTTTTCTTGGTCTTCTGTTTTCAATAAGACCAAAGGTAACCTTTCATTTACACTCACTACCTCATCAATTACTTCTTTAGTAAAAAATTCCTTCTCAAATAAAGCTAAAGCTATTCTTGCATTATTTTTAATTAAAGAAATAATTCTCCCTTTACAAGCCACTCTTTCTATAATAAAGCCTTGCTCAGCTAACATTGCAGATAATTTATCAATAAAGCTATTATTTTCACTACTAGCAACCAATATGGTTTTCATTTTATAACCCCTTTAATTCAATATACTTTTTAATCTGTTGTGATAATTACTGTCTATATTCTTGATTTACTCTGCCAATCTTATTGGAGTAGAAAGCAAAGATAACTAGCGATACAATTATGGTGGCTGTAATCTGCATATGTTCTGCACCAGCTAATGCAATAAAACAGAATAAGATGGCAAAGAAAGATGTTATGAAACTAAATATACTTTTTGTAGTAGCACCCTCAAGCCTAATTAAATCAATAGCAGAATAGAAATAAGGGAACATAGTTAACATAACAGCAATACTAGTTAATTGGGTAAATAAATCTGAAGCATTGGAACCGCTGCTACTAGCAAGGGTGATTAATACCATCAAGATAGTCATTATAGTTGACACTATAATAAGACCTTTTCTTGGAATACCGTTGCTATCAACTTCGCCAAATGCTTTGGGAAAATTACCATCATTGGCTGCACGTAACCCTGCTTGACCTACAAGCATCATCCAAGAGCCCAGAGAAGTTAAACAAGCAATAGCGGTGAACGCTGACACAAAAGGAATAGCCCAATCACCTACTATTTTCGACACACTCAGAGCAAAAGGAGCCCCTGAATTTGCGATGGTTTCATTAGGAAACATGCCTGAAATAACTTGAGAGGCTAAGATATAAATCATCCCTGCCAAACCAGTTCCCAACAAGGTTGCTAAAGGCACTGTCCTTTGTGGTTTTTTTACCATTCCAGAACTTACTGCTGCTGACTCAACTCCTACAAATGCCCATAAGCAAAGTAACACTGAATTAGTAACAGCACTACTATTGCTTGATTGAGATCCAGCTATCCAATTAGCTTTGTAAGTATCCATACTAAACCAGCCCCACCCTAAAATAGCGGTACCAATGACAGGAATAAGGACTAGGATTAAACCGATAGAAGTCAATCTACTGACCCAAGTACCACCTAATAAATTGATGAAGGTAAATACCCATACAGCAAAAATACAAGCGATGCCAGCAGGAATAGGTTGATTGAGAATCGGGAAAAATACAGATAAATAAGCAATGGCAGTAATGGCAATAGCCAAATTACCAATCCAATTTGCATGGTAATACATAACCGACGTTTGATAACCTAAAATAGGAGAAACTTCACCTGCATAGGCTATAGGCCCAGCTTTTTGGGGATTTTTAGTGCCCAACCTAGCATAAATATAGGCAAGCGACATTGCCCCTATCATAGCGATAATCCAACCCCATATAGCAATGGATCCGATTTTAGCTAAACTAGCAGGGAGTAAAGCTATACCACTACCCATCATACTTCTTGCTACAACAGCTATACAGGTAACTAGTCCTATTTGTTTGGAAGAGTTCATTGCGCACCTCTTTTCTAAATTTAAATAACAACCTCTAATAAATAATAAGTTAAATTAATTATTTAAAATTATTATAATTATTTTTTATCATAAGAAAATATAATAATTAATTAGTTATGATTAATATATCTAATTATTAATTAGCATCAAATTAATAAAAGGAGTTATTTTTGTTTGTATATCAAGTAAATCAAAGGGTTATCGACATAAAATACAGTAGTTGTTTTATTCTGATTACCAAAAAGGAATAGTGAGTTGTGGTTTGGTGTAAAAGAAAAAAAGAGAAGTTGCATTGGCTAATATTATTTGAACCAATGTTGAGCCGTGTAGAACAATATTAAAAACTAAATAACTACAAATAAATATACCCATACTTTGCAAGATGGGTACCATTGAAATCTAACTACTAAGTGATAAAATTTAGATAAATAAATAGCCTTCTATTCCATGGAAAACTGGCTAGAATAAATCATTCAAAGTTTTTAAATTCACGTGAATATTCAATAATAGAATTCGTCATACTTTTTATTGTGTTAGGCTCTGGAGAATAGCGATGCCAATATAAATTCTTGTGTTGTACTAGCTCAGGAACTAGATTAATTAATTTACCAGACTTTAACTCTTCCCTGATTTGTTGTCTAGGTATCATACAACTAGCAGAACCTTGCAAGGCCATCTGAATATAAGCCTCGGATGATCTAATAACATGTCCTGGTAAACTACCTGGTGTTAAACCGAAATATTGCTGTAAAAAGATATGGTGTGCATCATGGTGCATACCAAAGGTGACAATAGGAGCTTTCAATAATGCATCTTGCGTAACGCCCTGTGGGAAATACCTACTTGCAAAATCAGGAGATGCCACAAAAATATAATCTAATGTACCCAAAAAATCACTTTTACCGCCAGTCACAGGAGATGACTGAGAGCTTATGGCCGCCACTACTTCACCTAAAATCAGATAATCAAGTGTTCGACTCTCACAATCTACCTTTATATCTAAACGAAAAGTAGAACTATTTAAAAAAGATTTTAAAGCAGGTAAAATCCATATGGCCAAAGAGTCCGCATTTACAGCTAATGGAATATTTAATATTTCATAATCTGACTCATCTGAAAAAACATCATATTCAATTAACTGCACATGATACAGTAAGCCTAATAGCTTTAGACCTTGCCTTGTTGGTTTGGGGGGAACTGTACGAGTTAATAATAACGTTCCTACTTGGTTTTCAAGTTGCTTAATCCGTTGAGAAACAGCTGATTGAGTGATAGACATTTTATTGGCAGCTTTTTCAAAACCTT
>CALYQH010000246.1 GCA_945283395.1 uncultured Ventosimonas sp.
TGCTAAAAATTTCTTGTATAGATGAAGATATACAAGATACTCCTGGATGGAAGCTCAACCATATTTGCCTTCCAGCTGCTACTATACCTAATACTGAAAAGATAAGCGATAAAAAAGCATAGATACATCTACCTATTCCTTGTGGGTTATGGATACAGGCAATAAGGCAGAATAAACCTATCAGTGCAAACATAACACGTTGCACCCAGCAAAGGACACAAGGCTCCATATTTTCAAAATATTCTAGATAAAAAGCACCAATTAAACTAGTGGCACAAATTAAAAAGATAAACAGAAACAATATACGCGAATTGAGTAGTATTTTCATAATTAAATTAATTCACCGTAAAATATATTAATAGTTTAGAGTATAACATTTATCTATTATTTATGATCTTAGACAAATAGTTTTTTTGAGCTATTTCATAATTTAAGTGAACATCTCAAGCAATTAATTTTAACTGCATAAAAATAAAAGTTAAGTTAATGGTTGTTTGCCTATTATTTTTTGAATTTTTTTGGGGTTTGCTTAAAAACTTTATTACTATAGGTCTTGGGAGGCAAACCGGTATGTTGAGTAAGAATAGGCTTTTTATTAGTAGTAAGCTTAGCAGTAGAATTTTTACGACGTGGGCTATGATAACCTGTTGTTTTAGGTTGTTTAGCAGGTATTAATTGATATATTCCGTCTCCGATCAAATCACTACGCCTCATCTGTTGTAGAGCCTCTCTTAATAATGGCCAGTTGTTAGGGTCATGATAACGTAGAAAAGCTTTATGCAATCGTCTTTGCTCTTCGCTTTTAACAATCTGTACTTTATCGCTTTTATAAGTAACTTTGTGTAAAGGATTCCTCTCTGAGTGATACATAGCGGTTGCTGTGGCCATAGGAGAGGGATAAAAAGCTTGTACTTGATCAGCTCTAAATTCATGCTGCTTTAACCACAATGCGAGATGCATCATATCTTCATCTGAAGTGCCAGGGTGTGCAGCAATAAAGTAAGGGATTAGATATTGTTCTTTATTAGCTTCTTTACTGTATTTTTCAAACATTTCCTTAAAAGTATCGTAGGTTCCTATGCCTGGCTTCATCATTTTACTTAATGGGCCTTGTTCGGTATGCTCTGGCGCAATCTTTAAATATCCTCCTACATGGTAAGTGACTAATTCTTTTACATATTCAGGAGATTTAACGGCTAAGTCATAACGTAAGCCAGAGGCAATAAGGATTTTTTTAATACCTTTTAATGCGCGTGCATGGCGATAAAGTTGAATAAGTGCTGAGTGATCAGTATTAAGATTTTGGCAAATACCAGGATAAACACATGAAGCTTTTCGACAAGCTGCTTCAATTACCTTACTTTTACAAGCTAATCTATACATATTAGCTGTAGGGCCACCAAGATCAGAAATCACACCAGTAAAACCAGGTACTTTGTCTCTAATTTCTTCTATTTCATGTAATATAGATTCTTCAGAGCGACTTTGGATTATGCGTCCTTCGTGTTCTGTGATAGAACAGAAAGTACAACCGCCGAAACATCCTCGCATGATATTAACGGAGAAACGTATCATTTCATAAGCAGGAATTTTCGCACCGTGATAAGCAGGGTGAGGGAGCCTTGCGTAAGGTAGACCAAATACATAATCCATTTCTGGAGTAGTTAGCGGAATAGGCGGGGGATTAATCCATATTTCCTGATCGCCATGTCTTTGCACCAAAGCTCTAGCATTACCAGGATTAGTTTCTAAATGTAAAATACGGTTAGCATGTGCATAAAGTACAGGGTCATTGCGTACTTTATCGAATGATGGTAGACGAATAACGGTCTTTTCTTTAGCTAGTTTAGGATAAGGTAAAATAGTGATGGGTTGTGGTGGTTCTGTATTGTTTGCTGTATCTTGCTGTTGCTTTTCAATGCTACATTCTTCTAAGTCAGAGGTACAGACATAAGGATTGATAATTTTATCTATTTTACCTGGTCTATCTATGCGGCTTGAATCAATTTCAAACCAACCCTCTGGAGTGTCTTTACGGATAAAAGCTGTACCTCTAATGTCTGTCATACTTGCAATGGATTCACCTCGGGATAAGCGTTGTGCTATCTCACAGGTAGCCCGTTCGGCATTGCCATAGACTACTATATCAGCAGCAGCGTCTATTAGTATTGAACGCCGTACGCTATCTTGCCAATAGTCATAGTGTGCAATACGTCTTAATGAGGCTTCAATTCCTCCTAATACAATAGGAACATCTTTATAGGCTTCTTTACAACGTTGGCTATAGACAATACTAGCTCTATCGGGCCTTCTACCAGCTATACCATCAGGTGTATAGGCATCTTCCGAGCGTATTTTACGGTCAGCTGTATAGCGATTAATCATAGAGTCCATATTGCCTGCTGCTATACCATAATAAAGATTTGGCTTGCCTAATTTCATAAAATCATCTTTAGATTGCCAATCAGGTTGTGAAATGATGCCTACCCTATAACCTTGCCCTTCTAACAATCTACCTATGATAGCCATACCGAAAGAAGGATGATCAACATACGCATCGCCAGTTACTAATACTATGTCACAAGAATCCCAGCCTAATTGCTGCATTTCGTCACGACTCATAGGTAAGTAAGGGGCAATACCAAAGCATTCTGCCCAGTATTTAGGGTAATCAAAAATTAATGTAGTTCGCATCAGAGATATAGAATTAACAGACTAATAAGTAGCAATGCTAATTAGATGACATTAGCATCTTTCAAAAGATATCTATAATTTTATGGATAAATTGTAAAGCAATAATGCATATAACTCTACTCGTTTTTATATAAACCTTAACGTTCAAAAAAACTCAGAGAGCAAACATGTTGGCCTAGCCATGCCTTTTATAGAGGCTTTGCCAGGCCAAAAAAAGTAACAGCGAGCTATTTATTCCCATGAGCAGCTTCATCGCCTGCGGTATTTTGCAAAAGACTTTGCGTAGCCATTTGAATAAAAGCTTCTAATTTATTTTTTAGTTCAATGGTTTGTCCATTTGGATCATTTACAAGCTGAGCGGATGGAGTGCTGCCTAATTGATAGTGGTAAAGCTTAGACGCCATTTCGCTAGGACGAATAAAAATATCATTGCCATTAATAATAGCTACCGTTTGATCGCTACCAGAGGGTTTAATAACGGCAAAACCTTTATCCCCTTCGGGTAAGTTTAAAAGGTCTCGTCCCCAACATTGATGACGTACCTCACCTCCTAACCTTCCCATAATGGTAGGAACTACATCTACTTGGCTGCCTATGGTAGCGTTGGTAGTTCCAAATTTCTCTTGAATACCTGGAGCTATCAGTAGTAGTTGTATATTAAAGCGAAA
>CALYQH010000247.1 GCA_945283395.1 uncultured Ventosimonas sp.
TCTATTACTATAGTAGCTACAGGTTCTACCTTCGCTGCTGATAGTGTATTACACGTATATAACTGGTCTGATTATATAGCGCCTGATACATTAAGCAAATTTGAAAAACAAACGGGTATTAAAGTAATTTATGATGTCTTTGATAATAATGAGATTCTTGAGGCTAAATTAATTGCAGGTAACTCAGGCTATGATATTGTAGTTCCTTCTAATGCTTTTCTTGCCAAACAAATTAGAGCTAATTTATATCAACCATTAGACAAGACTAAGCTACCACACTGGCAAAATTTAAATCCTAAACTAATGAAAGTGTTAGAGGGAAATGATCCTGAAAATAAGTACGCCGTTCCTTATATGTGGGGGACCATAGGTATTGCTTATAATGTAGATAAGGTTAAAGCCATTTTAGGGGATAATGCTCCTGTGGATTCTTGGGACTTAGTTTTTAAATTTGAAAATATCGAAAAACTAAAATCTTGTGGCGTGGCTTTCTTAGATTCTCCTACTGAGATGCTTCCTGCTGCAATGAAGTTTTTAGGTCTTGATCCTACTGTACCCGATGCTACTCACATTAAAGATGCTCAAGCTTTATTTTTGAAGATTCGCCCTTATGTTGCTTATTTTCACTCATCTAAAAACATTATGGATTTAGCAAACGGTAACATTTGTGTATCAGTAGGTTATTCAGGAGACTTACAACAAAGTAAACAACGTGCTATTGAAGCTAAAAATGGCATAAATATCCAATATGTCATTCCTAAAGAAGGAGCATCTAGTTTCTTTGATATGATGGCTATCCCCAAAGACGCTTCAAACCCTGAAGCTGCTCATAAATTTATTGACTTTATGTTGCAACCTGAAATTATTGCAGAAATTACTGACTACATTCGTTTCCCTAATGCTAATAAAGCAGCCACATCGTTAATCAAAAATGATATTCGTAATGATCACAGCATTTACCCAACCGAAGCAGTAATGGAAAAAATATATACTCTGCCATTACTACCATTGAAAAGTCAACGACTAATGGTTAATAGTTGGACTAAAATCAAAACTAGTAAATAACTTGTAAAAGTCAAGTTTTCGTCAAAGTTGAAGGCTAATAAACTATTGACGTTTATTACTCTTTATTATTTTTAACAATTCAGTGTGGAGACTTGAAGCAATGGCAATAGCTTCTAGCGCTTATAAAAAGGCCATGACAGGCACCCAAATTCCCAAGGAAGCATTAGTAAAGATTGATAGGGTAACTAAATCATTCGATGGAACTATCGCAGTTGATAATGTGAGCCTTACTATTAATAAAGGCGAAATATTCGCGCTGTTGGGCGGTTCTGGTTCTGGCAAGTCGACTCTACTACGAATGCTGGCAGGTTTCGAAACTCCTACTGAAGGCAAGATTTTTTTGGATGGGCAAGACATTACCAAAATCCCACCTTATGAACGTTCTATCAACATGATGTTTCAGTCTTATGCTTTATTTCCTCATATGACTGTCGAACAGAATATTGCTTTTGGTTTAAAACAAGATAAGCTCCCTAAAGATCAAATCAAAGCACGTGTTGAACAAATGCTTAAGCTAGTTCATATGACACAATATGCTAACCGTAAACCTCATCAATTATCAGGAGGACAAAGACAACGGGTAGCATTAGCTCGTTCATTAGCTAAACGTCCTAAACTATTACTATTAGATGAGCCTATGGGTGCATTAGATAAAAAATTACGTTCCCAAATGCAGTTAGAATTAGTCGAAATCATTGAAAGCGTCGGTGTTACTTGTGTGATGGTTACCCATGATCAAGAAGAAGCAATGACAATGGCTCAACGTATAGCCATTATGAATGTAGGCTGTATTGAACAGATTGGTAGTCCAATGGATATCTATGAAACTCCAGCTAATCGTTTCATTTGTGAATTTATTGGCAACGTCAATATGTTCCCAGGTGAGTTGATTGAAGACTCTAACAGTAGGGCTATCATTCGCTGCCCGCAATTAGATAATCCTGTGTTAATAGGCCATGGGATTAGTTCTAGAGAGCAAGATACTAAAGTAACTTTTGCATTACGTCCTGAAAAAATCCTTATTAGCCATCAGAAACCAGTCATAGAACACCCAGATTATAATTGGCAAACGGGTAAGGTTTATGATATTGCTTATTTAGGCGGCCATTCTATTTATTATATTGAGCTCCCCTCTGGTGTTTATGTACAAGCTTTTATGGCTAATGCTGAACGCCATGTAAAACGTCCTACATGGGATGATCAAGTATATCTTTACTGGGAAGACGACAGTGGCGTGGTATTACAATGAATACTAAATTAGCAAAACTTGCTAAAGGGCTAGGCCAACGTTCAGTTATAGGTATCCCTTTTCTATGGCTACTCTTATTCTTTTTACTACCTTTTGTTATTGTATTAAAGATAAGTTTATCAGAATCAGACTATAGTCCTCCTTACCATCCCATGTTGGCATGGGCAGAGGATCAAGTTTCCATCATAATCAACTATTCCAGTTACATTAGCATTATTAAAGATGATGGTTGGAGTTATCTTGATCCTTATATCGCTCTACTTAAATTAGGATTAATTACAGTTTTATTTTCTATACTTATAGGCTATTTTTTGGCTAGATGGTTAACCAAGCTAACGAATAGAAAACTGCAAGTCGCTTTGCTCTGGGGTGTAACGATACCTACCATTGTTGCTATTTTATTACATGGCTTTGCTAGTTATACTGATACAGCTTATACCGCTATGGGCATAGTTAATAACTTGCTAGTTAAGTTAAACATTATCCATCAACCTTTGACCATATTTAATAACGCTTTTATTATTTATTTAGGTAGCCTTTTTACCCATCTATCCATAGTGACTATACCCGTTTTTTTTGAGCTTAACCAAAGAGAATATAGCTGTATAGCCAGCAATAACTCTTTTAACATACCACGCAAAAGTTTAATGATAAGCGCAGTATTGGTATTTATTTGTGTTGTAGGCAAATATATTATACCTAACCCGTTGGGCTTTACTGGATTTGTCGGTTCAAGCTATTTAACACCTTATCTTAACTCATTAGAGTTGGCTTTTTTCTGTACCTTGTTTTGTCTAATCATTGGCTATCCCATGGCCTATGCAATAGCTAGAGCCTCCCAGAGTTTGCAAATGGTGTTAGTACTGTTAATTATAATGCCTACTTGGACAGCATTACTAATAAGAGTTTATGCTTGGATGACTATTTTAGGCAATGGTAATAATGGACTAATGAACCAATTACTCTTGCATTTAGGTATTATCCATAAACCTATCGAAATATTAAATACTTATTTGGCTGTCTATATAGGGGTTATCTAATCCTAT
>CALYQH010000248.1 GCA_945283395.1 uncultured Ventosimonas sp.
ATTATTTTTATTTTTATTCGTTAGGATTATCTCTGACAAACCATCTTGATCAATATAGATTTTTTTGTGGTCGTTTTTTTATTGATTATTTTTCTTCTCTTTTATTATTAATAAATAATCATTTATTAATTTCGATGATTAACAGCCTAGCTTTGCCTTTACTACTCTATAACATTACTACAATACCTTACTATCAAGATAATAAAAAAAATCCTAAGCTTTGGATAATTTCTTTCTTTTTATTAGCTGTCTACTGGCTAGGTAATTCAGCTTTGGGACAAACTACTTTTTGGCTAGTTAGTGCCTGTAATTATTTATGGCCACTAGTAATTTTGTCATTTTTCTTAAAGTTTTTACTGAGAACTTTTTATATAACCGTTATTAGACTGAAAGATTATTTGCTACTGATACCTCTTGCATTTTTTCTGCTGTTAATGAAATAAGTAGTCTATTAATTTTATTTGTTTTGTTTGTATTTATCGTATTAACTTATTCCAAAGCATTACCTAATAGACTCTTGCTTAGCTTTTGTTTGATTGCAGCATTGATAAGTTATATTATTCTAATTGCGGCACCTGGTAATTATGTTAGAGCCTCTTCAGAGGAGTTTACTTGGTGGCAAGAGATGTCTTTATCCGAACGAGTAGATTTTTATTTAACAAAAGTTTTACCTAATATTTTTAAAGGATTTTTGATAATTTTTGTCGTTATAGTATGGGCTATATGGCAAGTTAAAGTTCAATTTATAAAAATAAACAAATGGCTAATAACTTTGTTTTTAGGTTGTTTTATTATTTTCTGTTTAATATTATTTATTTCTCCAAGTTGTCTTACAACCCGTAGCTATTTGATTGGGTTATTCTACTTATTACTGACATTGTCTTTCTTGGTTACGCCAATTTTTAACGACGCCAAAAAATTGTCAAGAGTGAATAAAATAGTGTTATTAGCTTTATAGGTTGGTTTTTTATTTCTTATTTATTAATTGTTAATGCTTATTATATTATTTATCAACAAAGTTCTTTTAGAGAAAGTTTAATTATTGCTCAGAAACAGTAAGGGAAAGAAGTTTTATATATACCAAGATTTCATTATCCTTTTGTATTACAGGAAGGAGATTTACCCAGCGTTTTTCATAATCCAAGGATAGCAAACTATTATGGCGTTAAAAAAATAAATCAATATTTGGTAGATACAGGTTTTGATTATAGTCAATTAGCTACATTAACTTGCAATCCAGTGCCTAAGAACCCTTATTTAAAATGTATTTATATTGCAAAATCAGTTTTTGAAAATAGTACAAAATTTATTTTTGAATTTGACCCCAATGTGAAAAAACTTGACAATTATAAAACAGCATTTATTATGCAATTATCAACCCTTAATAAAAAAGGTGAAAAGGAGTATTTTTTAAGTATGCCTCTAGTTATAAGGCCGTTAGGAGAGAGATTATTAGCAGTAACTGATACAGTGACAAGCTTAATAAGTTCTGGTAATAAACAAGTGGATATTTATATCATTAAAGAAGATACTAATTTTTTATACATTAAATTAGCCTTATAAAAAGTAAATTAATAAGGCCCACAATTTACCTCAACCTCTGAAAAATCAAGAGGTAAATAGTTATTATTAAGTGTCAATAGTAATTGCCCACCTGTTACCATGGGTCTTGCCTCAAGATAATAGGTTTGGTTTGCTTTGAAAAGGTAATAAAAGCTCATAAGGCAAGTGGTTTGTCCTAAATCTTGGCTAATTAATCCACCTATTTCTTTTTTTTCATATTGGAAACGTAATGCTAACCTATGTTTACCTTCTGTAACTTGAAAGTAACGCCCATCATTAACCCTTTGTCTATCTATACTTTCAGCCATTAGCGAGCGTCCCGGTTGGATGTAAAGCAAAATGATGGCCGTATCTTTGTTAGCATCTGGAATAGGGGGTAATACGCAAGCATTCAGCATTATAAGTAAGGGTAGGCAATAGAAGAAGGATTTAAGATTTTTATTCATGGTTATTTTTAGTTTTTCTATAATCATCTAAGCTAACAAAAGGTTTTTCTGTCGGATAAACTTTTATAATATCTTGATGAACTAATTCAGTATTAGGAGGATTAATAAGATAAGGGGGTAATTCTATGCGTTCGACATAATATCCATATAGAGTAATATAGCCTGTATATCGTTGCTCAGCATTTACAGTAAATTCGAAACTATAAATTCTTGCTAAACGTATTTTGTTATTAACATCTTTTTGTAAAGTAATTTTTTTTAATGCAACATATCCATCTAGTAATGTTAAATTTAAGTTGTGGCAATGAGTTTTAATACATTTGAGCGCGTATTCTCTTTGTCCATGCGCATGCCACCACCAACTGATAATTATAATTAATATTAGCGCAATAGTTATTTCAACAGGTGATAGCATAGCTAATTCTCTAATGTAATACGTATTTTGCTAAATATAAACCACCCACAACTATAACCACTATAGCTATGAAAGCTAGACCTAAGCGTTTTTCTATTATGTCTTTAGCTTTAGGTCCTAACCAATAAAGCACACTACAGGTTATAAGAAATCGGGTAGCACGCGCAAAGGTTCCTACTAAAACAAACACTAAAAAATTTAGCTGGGTAATACCACTCAAAATAGTAATCACCTTATAAGGTAGAGGAGTAAAGCCACCACCTAGAAATACCATAAGCCAGCCTAATTGATTAAATTTCTCTTGTGCTATAGCAAAACTATTTTGCAGACCATAGAGGTCGATAATCCATTGCCCAACTGTATCCATTAAAAACATGCCTATAAGATAACCGAAAATACCTCCTATAGCAGAGCTAATTGTACAAATAATGCAGTAACGCCGAGTTTTGGAGCGATTAGCCATAATCATAGGCGCTAAAATTACATCAGGCGGAATGGGGAAAAATGAGCTTTCAGCAAAGCTGACTCCAGCAAGAGCCCATTCGGAACGAGGGTGTTCTGCTAAACGCATAGTCCACTCATATAAACGGCGTAACATTTAATAGATTATCCTTGGCTTGAGAGATTTTATTAGTTAATTTTACTAAATTCTAAGTAACTGTAGCTATTTTTTTATTATTAAAAAATAAAATTAGAAGGGCTTTATAGGCCCTTAGTTAGGAATAGGAAGAAGGACTAGACATTAAATGAGAGAGTAGACGAGCTTCCATTACTTTAGCTATTTCTATATCTCCTCTAACTGCTAGATCTGAGCCATGTTTTTCTAAGTAATTTTGTTCGGCTTCAGTTTGGGCTCGAGCCATAATATCTAGCTTAGCATTGCTTGCTCTAGCATGCTCAATAATTTGTCCAGCTTCAAACCCATTTGGAAT
>CALYQH010000249.1 GCA_945283395.1 uncultured Ventosimonas sp.
CTAGATTTTTATTATTGGTCAAAAGATTTATAATCCGTGAGATATCATGATAGATAAGCTAACCCATCTAAAACAATTAGAAGCTGAGAGTATTCATATTATTAGAGAAGTTGCCGCTGAATTTGATAATCCAGTGATGCTTTACTCCATAGGCAAGGATTCAGCCGTTATGTTACATCTTGCTCGTAAAGCCTTTTTCCCCGGCACATTACCTTTTCCAGTTTTACACGTAGATACTCGCTGGAAATTTCAAGAAATGTATAAGTTTCGTGACCAGATGGTTAAAGAGTTGAATCTTGATTTATTAGTGCATATCAATCCTGATGGAATAGCACAGGATATTAATCCTTTTACCCATGGTAGTGCAAAACATACTGATATTATGAAAACACAGGGATTGAAACAGGCCCTTGATAAATATGGATTTGATGCAGCTTTTGGTGGGGCACGCCGTGATGAAGAAAAATCTAGAGCAAAAGAGCGTGTCTATTCTTTCCGCGATAGTAAACATCGCTGGGATCCTAAGAATCAACGCCCTGAGTTGTGGAATATTTACAATGGCAAAATAAATAAAGGTGAGTCTATTAGAGTATTCCCTTTGTCAAATTGGACAGAGTTGGATATTTGGCAATATATTTATTTAGAAAAAATTCCGATAGTGCCACTTTATTTTGCTGCTGAACGCCCAGTCATTGAAATGAATGGCGCTTTAATCATGATAGATGACGAGCGTATTCTTAAGTATTTATCTGCTGAGCAAAAAGCGTCTATTCATACTAAGATGGTTCGCTTTCGTACGCTTGGTTGTTATCCTTTGACTGGAGCCGTAGAGTCTACGGCTACTACCCTACCTGAAATTATTCAGGAGATGTTATTAACCAAAACATCTGAACGGCAAGGTCGAGTAATAGACCATGATGCAGCAGGATCGATGGAAGAAAAAAAACGGCAAGGGTATTTTTAGTATGTCACATCAATCACAATTAATTAGCCAAGATATATTAGCTTATTTAGCACAACATGAGCGTAAAGAATTATTAAGATTGTTGACTTGTGGTAATGTAGATGATGGTAAAAGTACCTTGATAGGGCGTTTACTTCATGACTCTAAAATGATTTATGAAGATCAATTAGAGGCTATCATCAAAGATTCTAAAAAAGTCGGTACCACAGGTGGAGAAGTAGACCTGGCATTATTAGTAGATGGTCTTCAGGCAGAGCGCGAACAAGGTATTACCATTGATGTTGCGTATCGCTATTTTAGCACCGCTAAGCGTAAATTTATTATTGCTGATACTCCCGGCCATGAACAATATACTCGGAATATGGCAACAGGTGCTTCCACCTGTGATTTAGCTATTATTTTGATAGATGCTCGGCATGGCGTACAAACCCAAACTCGTCGGCATAGCTATATTGCTTCGTTATTAGGTATTAAACATCTCGTAGTAGCTATCAATAAAATGGATTTGTTGGGATTTGCTGAAGAAGTTTTTGAGAAAATCAAAGCTGATTACCTAGCCTTTGCTCAGCAAATAAACTTAAATACTGACACCATTTACTTTGTGCCTATCTCTGCCTTAAAAGGTGATAACGTTGTTAATAAGAGTAATAATACGGCTTGGTACAAAGGCAAACCGCTAATGGAAATTTTAGAAACCGTTGAAATTGCTGCTGATAAGAATTTCACAGATCTGCGTTTTTCGGTTCAATATGTTAATAGACCTAATCTAAATTTTCGAGGATTTACTGGTACGTTAGCTAGTGGCATAGTGCATAAGGGTGATCCTATCAAAGTGCTACCTTCTGGTAAGACCAGTAAGGTTAAATCTATTGTGACTTTTGAAGGCGAATTAGAGCAAGCCATTCCTGGTCAGGCTATCACTTTAACCTTAGAGGATGAAATAGATGTATCCAGAGGCGATTTATTAGTTCATGCGAATGAATTACCTCAAGTGACTGATAATTTTGCGGCTATGTTAGTATGGATGGCAGACGAGCCTATGCGCCCAGGAAAAAAATATGACATCAAAAGAGCTACCAGTTATATTCCTGGAACTATTGCTACTATTGAATATAGTGTCGATGTTAACAGCTTAGAACAAAATGCAGCGACTGAGCTGAAGTTAAATGAAATAGCCAAAGTTAAAGTTGCATTAGATGCGCCTATAGCACTGGATGGTTATGTGCAAAATCGTACTACAGGTGCTTTTATTGTTATAGACAGATTGACTAATGGAACAGTTGGCGCCGGTATGATTATCGCTCCGCCTATAGCTACTGGGTTGGTAACACCTACTAGAACTCACGTTGCTGTGGCAGAAAGAGTACAGCGCTTTGGTCAGAAACCTGTTACTGTATTATTTTCTGGGTTGTCAGGCGCTGGTAAAAGTACCTTAGCTTATGCCTTAGAGCGTAAACTCTTTGATAGAGGGCGTGCGGTGTTTGTATTAGACGGCCAGAATTTACGACAAGATCTTAATAAAGGCTTACCACAGGACAGGGCTGGCCGTAATGAAAATTGGTTGAGAGCTGCCCATGTGGCAAGACAGTTTAATGAGGCCGGTTTAATTTCTCTTTGCGCTTTTGTGGCGCCTGATGCTGAAGGACGCGAACAAGCTAAAGCATTAATAGGCAGTGATAGACTAGTAACTGTCTATGTGCAAGCATCCCCGCAGGTTTGCCAAGAGCGAGATCCACAAGGACTATATGCTGCTGGACAAGATAATATTCCTGGTATTTCTTTCGCTTATGATGTGCCTTTAGCCGCTGATATAGTTATAAATACTCAAGATACTACTATTGACGAGGGTGTTGAACAAATAATGAAACTTTTGTGGGAAAAAGAATTTATTTAGTGTTTAGAATAAGCTATTAACTTTAATGACAATATATCTATCGGACAACAACCAATAGCTAACCTAAAAATAATTATAGTTATTCTACGAAATGGGAGAATATATTAGCCGCCTGCTAATGTTTCTCCCTCATTAAATTAAAGCACAGCATTCTAAAAACAGACAATATTAATGACTGTGTAAAGTATCGTAGATCTGCTCCGCTAATTTATGACTTATTCCTGGTACTTTGGCTATTTCATCTAAACTAGCTCTATTGATTTCTTGCATTCCCCCAAAATAGGTGAGTAATTCGCGCCGTCTTTTAGCGCCTATGCCGGCAATCTCTTCTAGCTTTGAAGTGCGTCTTGCTTTATCTCTTCGATTGCGATGACCCGTAATAGCAAAGCGATGAGATTCATCTCTAATTTGTTGAATAAGGTGTAGGGCGGGTGAGTGGCTTGGCAAGGTAAATTGATGTTCACTGTCATTTAGGTAAAGTGTTTCCAAGCCAGGT
>CALYQH010000250.1 GCA_945283395.1 uncultured Ventosimonas sp.
AAATTGCAACTTACTCGCTATATTATTTTACCGCAAGCCATAAGTTACTGTGTACCAGCTTTAGGGGCTAACTGTATATTTCTTTTTAAAGAAACCTCCGTATTCACCGCTATTGCAGGAACAGACATTACAACAACAGCTATTTCCCTTATTAACGAGAAGGCGCTAACCGCCGAAAATTTACTATTGTTAGTAGTTTCTTATCTGGTGGTCATTTTACCTTCTGTTATGCTATTAAGTTATACTGAAAAGAAGATGCGTTATGCCGAATTTGGGAATTGACATTCTATTTGACTGGATCACTATAAAGCGCTTATTAGGTGGCGTTTATTACACCCTCGAGGTATCGCTTATAGCTATCCTCCTTAGTATTTTACTGGGTACTTTATTTGGCGTAATTAGAACCTCTAAAGCGTTATCTATTCGGATTATTTTTCGAGTTTACTTAGAAGTAGTAAGAATCCTTCCCACTTTAGTATTACTTTATATACTTTATTATACACTGCCCAGTATCTTTAATTTAGAAATTGATGGCAGATTAGTAGGTGTTTTAGCTTTTACTTTTTGGGGAGCTGCGGAAATGAGTGATATAGTTCGTAGTGCTATTATTTCATTACCCAAACATCAGACAGAATCAGCTTTAGCAATAGGTCTTAATAAGGCCCAACTTTATCTTTATGTACTATTACCTCAAGCCATTAAATTAGCAACACCACCAGCTATCAATTTAGCTGCACGTATTATTATGACAACTTCATTATTGGTGTTAATAGGTGTTCAAGAATTAGTTAAGGTAGGTAAAGAAATTATTGAAGCTAATGCTATGACTAATAATATGGCTCCGTTTTGGATTTATGGCGTCATTCTCTTCTTATTTTTTATTATTTGTTACCCTCTTTCTAAACTCTCACAAAAGCTTGCACAACGTAAGGGTTAATTACTTTGTATGATAACTAATAATACGGCACTACTTACTGTAACAGATCTTCATAAAAGTTTTGCAGCTAGAGAAGTACTCAAGGGATTAGATTTCACCGTACATAAAGGTGAAGTAATTGCTATTTTGGGTCCCTCTGGTTGTGGTAAATCTACTTTGCTACGCTGTTTAAATGGTTTAGAGACTATTCAATCCGGTTCGATAAAACTAGATGGAGTTGAACTAAATACGCCTACTACCTCCTGGATTAATGTTCGCCAAAAAATAGGCATGGTTTTCCAAAGCTATGATCTATTTCCTAATATGAATGTAATAGTTAATATTCTTTTAGGCCCACTCAAGGTACAAAAAAGAACCAAACTGGAAGCCATGCAGGAGGCAGACGAATTACTAACTCGAGTAGGTTTAATAGACAGAAAAACAGCTTATCCAAGAGAACTTTCAGGTGGTCAAAAACAACGCATTGCTATTGTAAGAGCTCTTTGTATGAATCCTGAAATTATGTTATTTGATGAGGTAACTGCCTCGCTTGACCCTGAAATGGTAAGAGAAGTACTAGAGGTTATACAAGCTTTAGCTAAGCAAGGTATGACTATGATTTTAGTCACCCATGAGCTAAACTTCGCTAGACGAGTAGCTAATAGAATTATTTTTATGGATCAAGGTAAAATTGTTGAAATGGCCGACCCTGAAACATTTTTTACAAATCCACAAACAGATAGAGCTAAACAATTTTTAACGGTATTTGATTTTTAATTTTAATAACCAGATTGCAAGGAAATTACTATGAATCTAGTAGGTAAAAACACATTAGGTTTACTCGCTATAGGGCTTTTTAGTTTTCTATTAACTGCTTGTGGTGATGACAATAAAAGCGTTTCGGAAAGTTCAGCTCCTAAACAAATTACTAATGGCTTACAAGCTATTAAAGATAGAGGTGAGCTAAGAGTAGCAGTATTTAGCGATAAACCACCTTTTGGCTACGTAGATAAAGAAGGCAATAGTCAAGGCTATGATATCGAGTTAGCTAAAAGACTGGCAAAAGACTTGTTAGGTGATGAAACTAAAATTAAATTTGTCCTAACAGAAGCGCAAAATCGAATTAATGTGCTAAATTCCAATAAAGTTGATATCACTTTAGCTAATTTTACTGTTACTCCAGAACGTGCAGCTCAAGTAGATTTTGCTAAACCCTATATGAAAACAGCTATAGGTGTCATTTCCCCAAAAACTGCCCCTATCATTTCTGTAAATGACTTAACAGGTAAGGTATTGATAGTAAACAAAGGGACAACTGCAGAAACTTACTTTGCACAACATTTTGCTGAAGTGAAACAGCAAAAATATGATCATAATTCAGAAGCTTTTGCTGCATTAAGAGATGGTCGTGGCGCTGGCCTTGCCCATGATAATACTCTACTCTATGCTTGGGCAAAATCTAATCCTGATTTTGAGGTTGCATTACACAAAGTAGGCGAAGATGATGTAATTGCCCCCGCTGTGAAGAAAGGTAATATCGAATTGCTTAATTGGCTAAATGAAGAAATTACCTTGCTCCAAAAACAAGAATTTTTCCATAACGCTTATGATAAAGCTGTTAAACCTTATTATGGCGATAACATAGACCCAGATAATGTGGTAATTGATGATAGTAATCTACAGTCAGTAGTAATGCCATCCAATGATGTACCTGAAGCTATTAATGTCGAATAATGATTAATCAAAAGGCGATTTAATTCGCCTTTTGATAATTCCTTAGATTATAAATCCAATACTAATTTATCACCTTTACAACCTGACACGCAGACCATCATTACGTTATTAGCAGCCTTTTGGCGAGGACTTAGAACACTATCTTTATGATCAGGTTCTCCTGCTAATACCCTTGTTTCACAAGCCCCACATATTCCTTCTCGGCAAGCAGAGTTTACCAATACTCCTGCATTTTCTAGTACTTCTAACAGGGAAGCACCAGCAGGTACATCTAGTATCATTCCTGATTTAGCTAATTCAACTACATAATCATGTGCTACTACCGTAGTGCCTGTTTTTTTAGCAACAAAACGCTCTAAATGCACATTTTGATAGCCTAATTTTAGACATGCATTTTCAAAAGCATCTATCATAGCTGAAGGACCACAGCAATATAAATGGATATTCTTATCATGCCACTTTAAATAATCTTGCAAATTGGGGGCTGAACCAGCTTTCTCATCATCAAAATGCCAAGTAATTTTAACATTCAACTTTTCTAATTTGTTAATGTAGGCAGCTTCTGTACGGGAACGAGCAAAATAAATTAACTCTACCGAATTACCTAAAGCTAATAATCTTAACAACATACAATAAATGGGTGTTATACCTATTCAACCAGCCACCAATACTTTATGTTTGGCTGCT
>CALYQH010000251.1 GCA_945283395.1 uncultured Ventosimonas sp.
ATTAGGTTTTCTTATGGATCATCCGTTAAAAAAGTAGGCAACATTCAATGACTGATTTGGCGACATTTTCAACTCCTAAACAAATGAAAACTATTATCACTCTACTCAATTTAGTAAAGAGTGAATTATATATCACTATTGATCATGCTGAACGTTGTATAGAAATGTTTATTTCGGAACGTCAAAGTTATGCTTCTTTACAACAATTCATTCAAGCATTACAACAAATAAGAGGAACTTTAACCTTAATAGAAATATCTGGCGCCACTCAACTGGCTGACCTAATGTTAAATAAAGCGCTAACTATTCCAACAGGAGCCGACAAAAGTTGGGATCAAACATTAACGGTCTTAAGTACTTCTTTATTTACTTTACGCCGCTATATAGAAAACTTTGAAAGTTATCCCTGCTCCCTACCTGAATTACTAATTCCAACAATCAATGAATTAAGGAAAACTAATAATCAACCTCCTTTAGCTGATAGTTACTTTACTGACATTAATATCACTCACCCTAGACTCCCCTATACTTTACCTGTTTTAGCAGATATTGAATTATTTGGTCGCTTAAGGCAAATGTATGAAATAGGCTTATTAGGGCTTATTAAAGATTCTAACAGAGATGCTAGTTTGCGTATGATGATTCGTTCTATTGATAGATTGCAAAAACATCTTGATAACGAAAACGCTTCATTACTTTGCTGGGTTACCGCTGCGGCTCTCGAGTCTTTTACTGATTCAGCTATGACAGCTTTCCCTACACGAAAAAGGCTTTTTAGTAGAGTAGATCAACAATTACGTAAGACCCAAATTAATCAGGAACCTATTAATAATCACCTATTAAAAGATCTTCTTTATATGGTGTCACTTGATAATACCTTAGGCCCCAAAGCCTTTAATGTATTTAACGAATTTAATCTCAAACCATTACCTTACAACAATAACGTTCTTGAAACTGAAATCGCTAAATTAGCAGGTCCAGGGCAAAGTGCCATTTGCTCCTTTACTGCAGCCATTAGAGAAGAATTAGAGCATACTCAAACCACTATTGACTCTTTTACTAATAATGCCAGTAACCCTAGAGAGCTTATAGAAGCCTTATTAATTAATTTAGAACACCTGATTAAGACCCTTTCATTAGTGAATATCCAAAATGCTGAAACCATGCTCAAAGAGCAGATAGGTATACTAGAAATACATAAGAAGGATGTGCTGCTTAATACTCATATTTTAGATAACTTGGCTGATGTGATACTCCACGTAGAGGGTATCATAACGGGGTATGAAACTAATGCTGCTTGTGGCCATAATGAAAAAGTAGTTACAGATGTAAACATCGAAGAAGATAACATTAATCAGTATTTGAAACAGGGTAGACAATTAGCTATTGAAGAATCCTTAATAGCGTTTGGTACCGCCCAACAAAACATTATAGCTTATATAGAATCTAATGGTGATAAACAGTATTTAGAGAAATTACCACAAATTTTAAATGAAAATTATGGCTGCTTACTCTTTTTAAACCAAGATAGAGCTGCTGAAATCATTTATCAGTGTAAATATTATATTGATACCCAAATGATTAACACCTCTACCATACCCCCTACAAAAGACTTAGATAATCTTGCTGATATTTTGGCTAGTCTTGAATTTTTTATGGAAACCGAAACGCTAAATAAACCTATCACAGAAAGCAAGGTATTAGATTTAGCAGAAGAAAGTTTAATAGCATTAAAAATTCCTGAATCGGTTAAATTAGCTTATGCAGAACATAATAAAACCAACCACATTGAACCTGTTAGACCTAGCAATTTAACGAGTAACCAACAAGAATTAGCAGCTCCCTTATCTTTTAGAAGCCCAGCTACCGCTACTACTACCGATAGTTCAGCCATTAGTTCAAAAAATAATGAGTTAAATAAGGTTCCCTCAGAAACATTGAAAAATATTGAATCATTAGAATTTGATTTCAAAAGGCCGTTAGCAGAAGAGTTAACGATATCACCTCAAACAATTGAGCGGCCCAAGGTTAAGACTTCGCCAACACCTATAGACTTAGCTCTTGATCCTATTGATAATTTTTCTAAAGAACAGCTAGATACTGAAGAAAAACCTCAAAAAGTAGCGGCTAAACCAGTAGATGATGACGATGATGATATTAAGTTCACAGGGCCTGAAAATTGGAAACTACTGTAAAAAAGGATATAGATGATAATGCATCCGCAGTAGATCTGATACTGGTTTATGCCCAAAATCAGTTTCTAGCAACCTATGAATATCAGGTACTTTTTCCAACTAGCTGTTTAGCTAATTTTACTATCTGTCAATACAAAACCCTTCAATTAGGCTTATGGAATAATGCCAATATACAACTAGTCATTATTACAAAGCCTACTGATATATTCATGCCTAATACCCAATGGTTGGCACTACGTCCACTCATGCTACAACTAGATCTGGCCACCTTCAAAATGCTAGGTTATGCTTCACAAATGGCTAACTGGGTTAATGATTTTCAATTCTGTAGCCGTTGTAGCCAGCCTATACAGCAGAATCAAAAGCTATTTCGTATGGAATGCGCACATTGTGGTTATCATGCCTACCCAGTGGTTAATCCCTGCATGATAGTATTAGTAACTAGAGAGGATGAAATCTTATTAGCAAGATCTCCTCACTTTACTACTAACATGTATAGCACTTTAGCTGGGTTTGTTGAAGTAGGAGAGTCTATTGAACAATGCGTTCATAGAGAAGTTTTTGAAGAAGTAGGACTTAGTATCAATAACTTGCGCTATATAGCAAGTCAAAATTGGCCTTATCCCCATTCATTAATGCTGGGCTTTCATGCCAGCTATGAAAAAGGCGATATAGTACTTCAAGCAGGCGAAATAGAAGATGCCAAATGGTTTAATATTAAGCAATTACCACAACTTCCACCCAAACAAGCTATTTCTAGATACTTAATAGATCTTTATATAGCTGAAAAGTTATCACTAGCCAAACCAACTTTTGTAAGCTAATCGAATAGACATAATCATCACAACACAAATAAAGATAGGTCGAATAAGCTTACTACCACCCTTAATAGCGCTATTAGCACCAAAATAGGCACCTATCATCAGGGCGCTTCCCATGCAAATGCCTAACAGCCAAGCCACTCGCCCATAACTGATAAATACACTTAGCGCTACTACATTACTCACTAAATTCATAGTACGTGCTACCCCACTAGCTCGCAATAAATCAACAGGATACATAAGTAACGTACTGACCATCCAAAAGGCTCCTGTTCCTGGGCCTGTTAAACCGTCATGAAACCCCAGCAGCCCTCCTT